>JANPDZ010000553.1:0-3984 GCA_031431735.1 Acidobacteriota bacterium
AATGATATATCAGTAGCTTTTTCGCCTGACGGAGAAACTCTCGCTTCGGGAAGTTGGGACAAGACGGTGAAGTTGTGGAATGTCGAAACAGGTCAAGAAATCAAATCATTGACAGGGCATACTGATTTGGTTACTTCAGTCGCATTTTCACCTGACGGAAAAACTCTCGCTTCGGGAAGTTGGGACAGGAAGGTGAAGTTGTGGAATGTCGAAACAGGTCAAGAAATCAAATGTCTCGAAGGTTTTGTTGGTTTGGCTTGGTCAGTCGCGTTTTCGCCTGACGGAAAAACTCTCGCTTCGGGAGCTCATAGTGTGAAGTTGTGGAATGTCGAAACAGGTCAAGAACTCAAATCATTGGAAGCTTCTTCTTACCGCGAAGACTTTAGTTCAGTCGCGTTTTCACCTGACGGAAAAACTCTCGTTTCAGGAAGTTCGGACGAGCCGATCGGCGCGGTGAAGTTGTGGAATGTCGAAACAGGTCAAGAAATCAAATCTCTCGACGGTCATGCTTCTAAGGTTCATTCAGTCGCGTTTTCGCCTGACGGAAAAACTCTCGCTTCGGGAAGTTATGACCGGACGGTGAAGTTGTGGAATGTCGAAACCGGACAGCTTATCAAATCACTTGAAGGTCATAATTCTGGAGTTTTTTCAGTCGCATTTTCACCTGACGGGAAATCGGTGTTGAGCGGAAGTTTTGATGCGACGATGAAACTTTGGGATGTGGAGAATCACAAACTACTTTTGACACTGACTTCGTTGGATATAGTAGATTGGGTTGTTACGACTCCTGACGGGCGGTTTGATACCAGCGAAGATTTGAATAAAATCGAAGGTCTGATGTGGGTTTTGCCTGACCAGCCTTTGACTCCGAAACCGCTTGAATTGTATATGCGGCAGTATTATGAGCCGGGACTTTTGCCGCGTGTTTTGCGATGCACGAAGGAAAATAATTGCGATACGGAATTTAAGCCGCTGCCTTCGATTGCGGAGATAAATCGTGTTCAGCCGCGGGTTGCGATTAAGGAAATTAAGGCGAAGGCGAATAATACGGATTTGGTTGATGTGGTGGTCGAAGTCGAAAGCCGGACGGAAGAAATCGCAAAGCAACAATTAACTTCGGGTGTTTATGATTTGCGGCTTTTTCGGGATGGGCAGATGGTCGGGACTTCGGCGAAAACGGCGGATTTGGATGAATATATCCGGCTTGCGCCGCAAGCGGTTGAGAAAGACCGTGCGGCGAAGAGTTTGCTCAACACCGAAGAAGATAAGGCTTGGCGCAAGGCGAATGATTTGGGCGCGGTTGTGAAATTTGACAAAAACAAAGCGACTTTTGTTTTTGAAAATGTTCGTCTGCCGCACGATGGGCGCAAAGCGGTTGAGTTTTCGGCTTATGCTTTTAATAACGATCGAGTCAAAAGCGAAACTTCGCTCAAGACGTTTGAAATCAAATCTCCAACCGTTCGCGCCGGAAATACATATCTCGTTTCAATCGGCGTGAATGCCAGCGAAAATCCGAATTACAATCTCAACTACGCCGCCGTTGATGCTTATAAAACGCAGGAAATTCTTGGCGAAAGATTAAAAGCCAAACAAACAGGCACGAATTCCAAACTCATCCAAATTCAACTCGTTTCCGATTACGACACAGCCGGAAAATTGCGCGAAAAAACCGCTTCCAAACCAATTATCAAAGCCTTGTTCAATCGTCTGGCGGGAAAATCGGATGATACGAAAGATATTCCGATTTTGATTGACGGGCAAAAAGTGTCCGCCGACAAACTGCCCGCGATTCAACCCGAAGACACTTTGATTATCACTTATTCGGGACACGGTTACGCCGACCGCAACGGCATTTTTTATCTTTTGCCTTACGACATCGGCGCAAATACCGAAAAATTGACGACCGAAGTTATGCCGCGCCTGATTTCGTCGGACGAGCTTTCGCTGTGGATGCGCGACGTTACGGCGCGGGAAATGTTGATGATCGTTGATGCGTGTCATTCATCGGCGGCTGTCCAGGGCGACGGTTTCAAACCCGGACCGATGGGTTCTCGGGGCTTGGGACAACTCGCCTACGACAAAGGAATGAAAATCCTTTCGGCAACCCAAGCCGATAACGTCGCGCTCAAACTCGGCGGAAGTTTGAAGCAAGGTTTATTGAGTTACGCGCTACTTCAAGACGGAATTTTCAACAAACTCGCCGATACGCCCAAAGACAATCAACTTTACATCCGCGAATGGCTCAAATATGGCGAACAAAGAGTTCCCGCACTCTACGAAGGCATCAAAAACGGCACGCTCAAAAGCGTTACGATTGACAATAAACCGCCGACGGAAATTCAGCGTTCGGGAATTTTCTATCTCGACAAAAACCGAAAGCAAACTTTGCAGCAGCCGAAATTATTCGATTTTAACGAAAAACGCCCTGACAGCGTTTTAATAAATTTACCTTGATCCATCAGATTTTTAGGAGAAAATTATGAAATTTACAAAATTATTCATCGTCATTCTATTTTTGAACCTCTTTTCTTTGAGTTTATATGCTCAAAAAGACTGCCCGAAAATCAATATTTCGGGTCCGTCGTTCATCACACAATCGGGTGAACCGATGGTTTTTACGGCAAATATCGAAAATGCCGACGAAAAATATATCAAGTCATATATTTGGACGGTTGATAATGGAACGATCATCGAAGGGCAAGGAACTTCGTCAATCAAAGTGGACACAAACGGCTTAAGCGGTCAAACAATAACTGCAACATTGACGCTAAGTCTTGATGATTTTTTGAAAGATTGCGGAAATACGGCAAGCGAAGTTGGCGTCATTACAGAAATGCCTAAGGCAAGATTGATTGAACGGATGCAAAATCCGAATTGCGAATATCGGCAGATGATTATGGACGTTTTTTTTACGGAATTAAACAATGACCCAAATGCAATGGGCTATATTTTCACTTTCGGAAGCCCGCGCCGCGTTGCCGAAGTTGAGAGAAAAATACGCGCAAATCTCAAATGGCGCAAATTCGATTCGTCCCGCATCACCTTTGTCAACGGCGGCGGCAGAAGCAAAAAACCGACCATCGAATTTTGGCTTGTTCCCATCGGTGCGGATATTCCAACACCCGAACCGCCCGTCGAAGACGAAGCCGATTTCGACACCACGGAAGACAAACCCGAAATCAAACCCGATCCGAAAAAACCGTATATTTTCAGTGAAGAATTTTACGACGGCGGTGCTTGCATTGACGATGTTCAAGGATTAGACCTCGAAGGCTATGCCAAATTTTTGAAGGAAAACCCGAAATCCCGCGGCAATATCGTAATTTTGATGATGACCAAAACCGAATTCCGCGAAAAGGAAAAAGAAATTTTGGATTTTCTAAAAAGCAAAGGAATCGCCCGAAAACGCTTACGAACATTTCATCAAAAAACTTTCGGCGGTGTCGAATTATGGATTTTGCCATAGACGGCAAACACACGCGCCGAATCTTACGCCGAACTTCCGCCGCGAGAGCTTCTGCAAGCCCGACTCCAAAAAGCCACACGGCTTGCTCAAGCACGGTTTTTAGGCGAAAAAGCGGAAGAAAAGGAGTGATTGAAGTTGTCGAAAAATTACGGCTGATTAAAATGGAGAAAATGATGAAAAGAAATATTTTGTTAATTTTGGTGTTAATTGGTTGGTGGCAGATTTGTTTGGGACAAAAACCTGAACTTGTTGTGCAAACAGGTCATTCAGATATTATTACCTCGGTCGCTTTTTCTCCCGACGGAGCATATTTGGCAAGTGCTGAGAGGAATCAAATAATAAAATTGTATGATGTAAAGAACGGAGTTGAAATAAGAACTTTTGACAGACAGTTTGATGAAAAACTCAATTCATCTTATACAAAAATTAATCAAGGTTCAGAGTCGCGGACTTTTGTTTATGTATCCTTCAGCCCGGACGGTAAGATTTTATCAAGTAGCGGCACAGGCGGAATAGTT
>JANPDZ010000554.1:0-16860 GCA_031431735.1 Acidobacteriota bacterium
AAACCCATTTCTTTCATCATTTCGAGGTCATACATCGTCCGTTGATGAAGTCTTTGCGATTCGACGATTTTGCCTTGTTTTATCAATTCTTCTTCCCACCAATCGAGTTCTTCCCTGATGGTTTTGATGGCTCGTTTGACCGTTGATTTGGGCATTACATAGTGACTTTTAGGATAAATCGGCAGGCGCGAATCGTGTTTCTTTTTAACTTCGCCAAGCAGCGGGTCAATTGTGTAGATCGCATCAATTTCATCGCCCCAAAACTCGATCCGATAGGCATCGTCCTGATAACTCGGATAAATTTCGACGATATCGCCACGAACCCGGAAATTTCCGCGTTCGAATTCGACGTTTGTCCGTTCGTATTGCAGTTCGACGAGCTTTTTGAGCAATTCCTCGCGCTTCATTTTCTGTCCCGGTTCAAGAAAAACAAGCATTCCGAAATATGCGTCCGGATCGCCTAAACCATAAATACACGAAACACTGGCAACGACGATTACGTCGCGCCGCTCAAAAAGCGCACGGGTCGCACTCAATCGAAGTCGGTCAATTTCGTCATTGATCGTCGCTTCTTTTTCAATGTAGAGATCAGACGCGGGAACGTAGGCTTCGGGCTGGTAATAATCGTAGTATGAAACAAAATATTCGACCGCATTTTCGGGAAAAAAGGTTTTAAATTCCTGATAAAGCTGAGCGGCAAGAGTTTTGTTATGCGCCAGAACAAGCGTCGGTCGCTGAACTTTTTCAATCACCTTCGCAATTGAAAAAGTCTTCCCGGAACCCGTAATGCCCAGCAAAACCTGATGTTTAGCGCCTTCATTTAAGCCGTTGACCATCTGTTCGATGGCGGTTGGTTGGTCGCCTTTCGGCTGATATTCGGATTCGAGTTTGAACTGCATTTTAAAAGCAAAAAAGTTACGAAGTTTTTATTAATTTTACTTCGTAACTCTCGGCTTTGTCATCTGTGAATGACAGTTTCATGCAGGAATCATTTCAAAACTTTCAATGACTTCATCAATTTTATCTTTGAGCTCTTTGGAAATTGTTGATTTTTCAAGGATTTCGTAAAGATTTGAAACTGTGCTTTCTTCTTTCGCTAAACCGATGACATGCACCAGCGCAAGTCTGACATGGCTGTCGTTATGAGTTTCGATCGCTTTGAAAATTTGCTCTGTTTCGCCCGCCCGAATCATTAGCGATAAAAGCGCAACCGCTTCATAGGCGATCTTTTGATCCTGATGCGTCAGACGGTCAAATGAACGGGTAAGCAAATCAGCTTCGATCGCTGAGCGGGTCGCTTGACTCATCCGAAATTCGTCGCCTGTTTCAGCAATCCGTGTCCAGGCATCAGAGCGATCAAAATTAAGGCGAAAAAGTCCGCGAGCCGCCGCCGCGCGAACTTCGCGAGTCGGGTCGGCGCAGCATAGCAAAATCGTTTCAAAAACAGATTCGTGGTCAAAGTCGGCTAAAATTGTCACTGCTTTTGAACGCAAATTTGAAGAAAGATCATAGAGCGCAACTTGCGACAAAGATTCGACCGAATTGCGTGTTCTGAATCTCTTCAGAATCCTGACCGCTAAATCGCGGATTTCTTCATCTTCCTCAAATTCATCGTGCGTTTGTTCAATGGCACTCATCAAAGCGTCGTCATTAGAGATTGAAAGTGGCGCAAAAGGTCTGGCTAGTTCGAGTTTTTGAATCTTAAAGATCGGGAGCTGATTAAATTGCAACGTTTGAAGTTTTTCTTTAAATTCTTTATCAGAATAGTTGGAAGACGTTTCAACCACTGCCTCATTACGTTTGAAAATTTTACTGGTTTTAGGCAATCCTTCGGCGAGAGTTTTCTTTGGCGTTTTTTGGGTAGATTTTCCAACCGTTTTTTTGTGCTTCCGAAACCATTCCATTTCTTTATCTGCATCAACCGAATTTTCATCCCAGTTATTGTCATCCGACCTATTTTTTTCTTTCCTTGAAGCCTCGGATTGAGCTTCTTTTTCTGCCTTTTTGGTTTTCAGCGTCCAAAAGACAGCTCCGGCCAAACTGATCACAAGAATAAATAATGTGACATACCACCAAGTATTATCTTCCGCGGGTTGCTGCGTCGGCGGGACTTTGACTTGCGGCATCTGTGCCGCAATTTGCAGCGTTGTTAATATTACAAGCGAATATGTGCTGATCGATTTGTTTATTAATTTGCGAAAATAGGAAGGAAAATAATATTGATTATTCATGGTTTTAACTCTTTTTGTAAAAACTTGAAAAGGTTGGATATGAGCGCAAGTTTGACGGCATATTTTGGAGATTCAAAATTTGCCAAATTTATTATGCCCTTTTTTTTTGATATTGTCATCTGTTTTTTAACTTTGTTTATTCTATTTGTATATTTTTTACGCTTCGTCAAAATTTTGTCCGAAACCTTTACATATTTCGACTTTCCTAATAAAGTTAGGTTGTTCAAAAAATTCTAAAATATTAAACTAAAAAAAATGTCGGCAGTCAAAACGGTTTCGGAAACCAGTGTTAAAGGTTTAAATCTTCTTCATCGCGGTAAGGTACGCGATGTGTACGAAATAAATGATGGTCAGCTTTTATTGGTTGCAACCGACAGAATTTCGGCTTTTGATTGTGTGATGCCGACCCCGATTCCAAACAAAGGTGCGATATTAACGGCACTTTCAACCTTTTGGTTTGGGCATCTCGGTCATCTTACCGACCATCATCTGATCACCGCCGATTTTGACAAAATGCCCGAAATTATTCGGCAAGGGCGTTCCGCAGATTTGCGCGGGCGTTCAACGCTTGTCAAAAGAACAAAGGTTTTTCCGGTCGAAGCGGTCGTCCGCGGTTATCTGGAAGGTTCCGGCTGGAAAGATTACAAAACGACGGGTAAGATCTGCGGACACGAACTTCCGACAGGTTTGCGCCAATGCGATAAGCTTCCCGAACCGCTTTTCACACCGGCGACGAAAGCCGCGACCGGTCACGACGAAAATATTACGGAGTTTGAATTCGTCAAAATAATCGGTGCTGAAAATGCTTCAAAATTAAGTTCTTTATCGCTCAAGATCTACAAGGAAGCAAGCGAATATGCTTTATCAAAAGGCATTATCATCGCCGACACGAAATTTGAATTCGGTGTCGATGCGCAGGGTAATATTTTGTTGATTGACGAGGTTTTAACGCCCGATTCGTCGCGGTTTTGGTCCGCCAAAACATATCAGCCCGGACACGCGCAACCGTCGTTCGACAAACAATTTTTGCGCGAATATTTAGAAACATTAGATTGGAACAAACAACCACCTGCGCCGGCTTTACCGATGGAAATTGTCGAAGCCACCACCGAGCGTTATCTGGCGGCTTATACACTACTTACAGGAAAAGAACTTTAGAAATTCGCAATTTTCAACTTGCGAATTATGATTGATTGAAAATTATCAATCTGAAATCCGAAAACCGAAACTATGCAACTTAGAACGCAAATGGAACTTTTGATTGATGAAATGCTCGATGGGCGGATCATGCTCAACGAAGCATTATCAGAATTTGAAAAACTTTATATTCAAAAGGCCTTAGTCCGAAACAGCGAACATCTTTCGCAAACCGCCAACGCACTCGGAATTCATCGCAATACGCTTTCTAAAAGAGTTGCGACTTATCAAAATATTTCGCGGACTCCAAAACGTTTGATTCCGCGCCGTTCAAAATAAATTCTAGCTGCTGATTTCTTCAGACAATTTTTCCCATTCTTCATAAAGCGCCTGAATTTGCTTTTCCATTTGCTGAAATCGATCGGTGGTTTTCTGAAGTTTTTCGTGATTTGAAGCAATTTCCGGCAAGTTCATCCGAAACGACAAATTTGCCAGATCTGCTTCAAGATGCGAAATTTCGTCTTCAATTTCGGCAATCCGGTTTTCGATTTTTTGTCGCTGATTTTTACTTAAAACTTCTTTTTTCGGTTTTTGGCCTTCGGATTTAGGTTTTTCTTCTGACTCCCGTATCTCGACTCTGGATCCTCGACCTACTTTCCAATCATGAAATTCCGAATAATTTCCGTCGTAAATCTCGATCTTACCATCATCTTCAAACGAAAAGATCTGGGTCGAGATTTTATCAAGGAAAAATCGGTCGTGACTGACAGTAATGATCGTGCCTTGAAAAGCGTCGAGCGCGTCTTCTAACGCTTCGCGTGAAGGAATGTCGAGGTGATTGGTCGGTTCATCTAAAATAAGGACGTTTTTGTTTGAATAAATAAGTTTGGCGAGCGCGAGTCTTCCTTTTTCGCCGCCCGACAGATCTTTGACTAGTTTGAAAACATCTTCGCCCGAAAACAAAAATCTTCCTAAAAAAGAACGCAACTCGCCGTTTTCAGCCATCGGCGCGACTCGTCTTAATTCCTGTATGATTTCGTTTCGGCCGTCGAGATCTTCAAGATTTTGCGAATAATAGCCAATGTCGGTTTTCGCGCCCCAAATGATTTTGCCCGAAATTTCGCGCAAGTCTCCCAAAACGGTTTTCAGAAAAGTTGTTTTGCCCGTACCGTTTCCGCCGATCACGCCCAACGCCTCGCCTCTGACAAGCGTAAAATCAATATGTTTGGCGAGAATTTTTTCTCCGTAACCGACTGCCAAATCTTCAACCGTCAACACATTTTGTCCGGCGCGCGTCACGCTTTTAAGATTAAAATTTCCCTGAGGTTTGTCGGTTGCGACGGCTTCGACGCGTTCCATTCTTTGCAATAAAGTGCGGCGCGATTTCGCCTGTTTCGTTTTTTGTCCTTCGAGATTTTTGCGAACAAAGGCTTCGGTATTTTTAATATAGGCTTGTTGATTTTCAAATTCGCGCCGCTGAATCTCGCGCCGTTCCTCGCGTTCAACCAAAAACTGTGAATAGTTTCCTTTGTAAGAAACAGCTTTGCCATTTTCGATCTCGATGATCTTATTCGTGGTGCGGTCAAGAAAATAACGGTCGTGGCTGATAATTATGTATGATTTATCGTAAATTTGCAGAAAATTTTCGAGCCATTCAACCGCTTGCACATCGAGATGATTGGTCGGCTCGTCAAGGAGCAAAACATCCGAATTGGTGAGCAAAAGCCGCGCCATTCCGAGCCGGTTTTTTTGTCCGCCCGAAAGATTTTTTGTTTCCATCGTCCAGGTATTTTTCGGGAATCCGAGTCCGAGCAAAATGGCTTCTGCTTTTGCCGCGTAGGAAAATCCGTCTTCGTGTTCAAATTCGTTTTGAAGTTCGGCGTATTTTTCGAGCACTTCTTCCGAAGCATCGGTTTCCATCTGCTTTTCCAGACGGCGCATTTCGGCTTCAATATCGTGGATTCGTTGAAAAGCTGAGAGCGCGGCGGTATGAACGGTTTCATTTTCTGAAAAATCAACGTGCTGCGCAAGCAGTCCGATTTTCAGACCGTTGATCTTGATAACATCGCCCGAATCCGCCGTTTCTTCGCCGGTGATCAGACGAAAAACGGTTGTTTTGCCCGCACCGTTTCTGCCGACCAGTCCGATTTTTTCATTCGGATTGACCTGCAACGACACGCCGCGCAAAATGTCTTGCGCGCTGTAAGATTTGTTGATGTCAGAGAGTCGAAAAAGCATAAAAAAGGTAAAAGGTAAAAGGTAAAAAGGCAAAGGTTTCAAGGTAAAAGGTAAAAGGTAAAAGGCTTCAAGGTAAAATGGCAAAATGGCACAAAATGTCTTACTCGAATTGAACAGTCAAATAAGATATTCTTAAGTTTTACCTTTTACTCTTTACCTTTTACCTTAACAACTTTTACCTTTTACCTTTTACCTTTTACCTTTTACCTTTTACTTATTAACGTTTGTTTTCGCAGTATTTGCCACCGGCTTTTCAACCTTGGGGTTCGTGTTTGCCGCTTTCGTATTGGTATTTGTATTTGAACTAACCGGCGTATTTGTGTTAGATGCCGGTTTCGGCGTATCAACACTTGCCGGACGAGCACCGCTCAAATCATTTGGATTAGCAACGACCTTTTGCGCCAGGTTATTAACAATTTTGGCTTCGTTCATCGCCACCGCAGCATAAGATTGTACAAGCAATTGCTTGCGTGCAGTGATCAGCGAATCGGTAACCTGCTGGCGAACTCCGGGGCTTTCCAAAGTCAGATTTTCGTCTTTGTCGCTTCGTTCCTGTAGTTTGAAAATGTAAAACTTACCCTGCATCGGAGTCGGGATCAATTGACCGATCTGCGTTTTCGGATCCATTAAAATAGCGGCAACCTGCGGAGGAAAACTTTGTTTCATTTCTTCTTCCGAGATATAACCCAAATCTCCGCTCTGTAAACGGCTTTGGTCTTCGCTCTTTTCACGGGCGATCTGTGCAAAATCGCCGTTTTGTTTTAATTGGTTAATAATTTCATTTCCTACACGAACGGCATCAGCTTCGGTTTTCGTCGCGTCGCCTTCGCCGTTATCGGCGGGGTCAACGACGATTGCCGCGAGTTTGACACCTTTTTTCTTGACAAAGGCTTCTTTGTTGCCGGCATAGAAATCGTCGATCTCTTTATCTTTCGGCGGCTCGATCTTTCCAGTGATCTTTTCTTCGAGCTTTTTGACTGCTAGTTGTTTTTTAACTTTTTCACGAAGCGATTGCTCGGTTTCATTAGCCGCTTGCAAATCTTTTTCAAATTGCTCCTGAGTTTTACCGCTCGAAGTTTTCAATTTGTTTAATTCGGCTGTCACTTCTTCATCAGTCGGAACAGTTCCTTCTTTTTCTGCTTTCTGGAACAAAACCTCGCTTTGAATCAGTTCCGACAAAACCTGAAGACGCGCTTGCGCCAATTCGAGTGGTGAAAGTTTGGCTTCCTGTCCCTTTGCCTGTTGTTTGATAAGCCGTTCAACCTCTTCGAGCTTGATGGCTTTTCCGTTGACGGTTGCAGCAGCTTCGTTTAGATCAACTTTGGCTGGATCTACATTGTTGCCCTGTCCCGATGACGGACAACCGCTTAAAATAAATGTGGCAATTGCCAAAAAGGCAACACCGATAATAGTAAAATTCGCTTTTCGCACTATGGCTTTTACTCCTTCAAAATTGTTTCATTCCACACCTCAAAATTTTGAGATGGTTATCTTACTTGACTAAACCTATGTTTATTTGTTATAAAATCTATTTTTGAGTTTTCAAAAAATTCAAAAATTTATACCTCGTTATTATATTACTTGGAGGCTTTTAATTATTATGGCAAAACGATGCGATGTCTGCGGAAAAGGTCCGCAATTTGGAAACAATGTTTCACATGCTAACAACAAAACACGCCGTCGCTTTAATCCGAATCTGCAATCAATCCGCGTTCAACTGCCCACGGGCGGTAACCGACGCAAGAAAGTTTGCACTCGCTGTATTAAATCCGGCAAAATTGTCAAAGCGTAAAAAAACTGATTGTTAAATAAAATTGACAATTTCAAGAAAACTTCTTAATGTCAACCTCACCTCATTTCTATATTTGAGGTGTGGATTGAAACAAAGCTATGTAACTCTTTGAGATACAACTTGTTACTTTGGTTGCCAAGCGTGAGATTTTTTTCACGTTTGGCTTTTCTTTTGAGTCCGGAGTCTTGAGTCAGTTTTTTTATGACTTTGGACTCTGGACGCGGGACTTTGGACTAAACGATTGCGATGCAATCAATCTCGACCCGCGCATCACGCGGCAGACGCGCCGCTTGCACGGTCGCACGCGCCGGTTTGTTTTCGCTGAAATATTTGGCGTAAACCTCGTTCATTGCCGTAAAATCGTTCATATCCGCCAAGAATACGGTTGTTTTGACGACATTATTCAAATCGCTGCCGGCAGCTTCCAGCACAGCCGACAAATTTTTCAAAACCTGTTCGGTTTGCTCGGCGACATCCGAGGAAACAAATTCGCCTGTCGCGACATCAATCGGAATTTGTCCCGAACAAAAAACCATTCCGCCGGTTTTGACGGCTTGCGAATAAGGTCCGATCGCGCCCGGCGCGTTTTCGGTTGAAATAATTTCTTTCACAGTTTAGTTTTACCCTTTATTTGGTTTATACAAACAAAACGCAGATTCTAGCAGATTGAAAGCCAAAAGAAAAGTTTGGTTTGAGGGTTAGCTGGATGTTTCTCGTCAAATTGCCAAAAACTCACATCTTTCCCCAATATTTTTATTGATTATCCGGATGTTGTTTGAGCCATTCGGCGCGCAGCAGAAAACTGCCTTCGGTGACGATCTTATCGCCGACATTCAAGCCTTCCAGAACAACAAATCGTCCGTTGCTTTCGGTTCCCAAACGCATCGCCTTTATAATAAATTTATTCGGATCATCGATGGCGGCAAAAACTATTTGCCGATTGCCCAGGTTTTGCACGGCAGTTACCGGAACTACGGGCATCGTTTTTTCCGCCGTTCCCATTGATCCAAAGGCGACATTGACATACATTCCGATCTTAAATATCTGTCCCGGATTTTCGAGTTCGACACGCACTTGCGCGGTACGCGTTCCCTGATTGATGTTCGGGTCAATATACGAAACCCGTCCGCGAAAAAGTTTTTGGGGATAAGCGTCCGACGTAACGCTGGCGCCGCTTCCCGCCTGAAGCCGCGCAAGGTCTTTTTCATAAACCTGCGCGATTACCCAAACACTTGAAAGATTTGTTACTTTCATCAGTTCTTTATTGGCTTCGACGATTTCACCCTGATTGATACTGCGGCTCGTGATCGTGCCGGAAACGGGCGCGGTCAGCGCAATTTCCGAACTGATCTGCGAAGGAGAGCGAAGCGCGTTGACTCTTTGTTCAGAAAGCCCGAGCAAGATCAATCTTTGCTTTGCCGAGCCGAGTTCTGATTCGGCGGTTCTCTGTTTGACGGCGGCTTGTTCAAATTCTGCGTTGCTGACCGGATTTATTTGTGCGACCTGCGAAGCGCGCTTAAATTGTTTGCGCGCTTGTTCTGTTTCAGCTTCGGCGGTTTTAAGTTTCGTGCGGTCTTGTTCGAGTTCTTCGCGGCTTGCCGCACCGATTTCGACGAGTTTGACGGTTCGTTTGTAGCGGCGTTGTGCCTCATCGAGTTCGGCTGTCTTTGTTTTTAATTTGGCTTGCGCTTCGTCTGATTCAGCGCGGCTGACCGGATTGATTTTCAGGAGTTTTGAAGCACGCTGGTAATTTTGCCGCGCTGTCTGAACTTCGGTTTGGAGAGAGAGATAGCGCGATTGCGCCGCCGCCAGTTCATCGCTGAAGATGACGGCAATCGTCTGCCCTTTGTTGACGTTCTGACCAAGTTCGGCATTGACCCGGCGGATCACGCCGCCGACCAGCGAAATAACCGGCGTTTCGCCGTAAGCATTCGGCTGGACAACGCCGGTCGAGACCGCTCTCATCGCTTCGCTCGACAAAGTTTCGCCGACGGTTTCGATTTTTAGTCCGATGCGCTCAATTTGTTCGGGTTGGAGCGTGATGGTTTGTTCTTCGTTGGTCAGCGAAGTTTGCTCATTGCCGGTTGGCTCAAACGAAGTTGTGCGCGGCGCAGGCACGGGTTTTCCGCTTTCCCGATTGCGAAAAACCCAAAAGACGGACGCGCCCAAAACGACGATTCCGATTACCGCTAAGGCAATAAATAGCGGCTTGCGGTTTGGTTGTTTGACGGAAGCGGTTGCTTGTTCAATTTCTTCTTCGCTTTCGATAATTTCTTCTTTATTTTCTTCGTTCATTTTTTTATCAAACCCGGGGCATTGCTCGCCCGCAAAATTTCGACATTTGCCAGATAAGTTTCCAGTTTTGCATCAACCAGCTCGTTTTCGATTTCGAGAAACCGGCGTTCCTCGGCGATGTAATCCAAAAGGGATCGCCTGCCGAATTCATATGTTTGCCAGATAACCTCTAAATTCGCTTTGGCCTGGTCGCGGACACCGTTTTGAAAGATCGAGAGTGCGCGGACGGCGCGGTTGTAACGGGCAAAAGCGGCGGAAACCTCGCGCCGGATCGTCAATTCGCCAAATTCGATTCGGCGTTTGGCAGCTTCCTGTTCAAAAAGCGCGGATTGGATTGCGCCCTGATTGCGGTTTCGAAGCGGGAGATCGATCTCGACGCCGAAAGTGAAAAAATTAAAAACGCTCTGGACGGGGCGTAAATTTCCACCTGCATCAAAACCGCTCACCGGAAACCCGGAATTCATTCTTTGAAAACCGGCTTTCAAACTCGCGTCAATTTTGCCGTCGGCGCGGGCTTGTTCAAGACGCGCGACGGCAAGTTGTTCAACTGTTCGGACGCCTTGCAGATCGGGACGGTTTTGCAAAGCGTTGGCGGTCGCATCGGCAACCGACGGAAGCGAAACGATCAAATTCTCGAAATCACCCCGCAGACGAAAAGCGTCTTCGGGTTTTATTCCAACAAGGTTGCGAAATTCAAGCATTGCTATCTCGACTTTTCCTTCCGTATTTTCACGAATCGAAAGCAAGCGATTGACCTCGACAAGAAATATATTTTGTTCGAGCGGCGCGATCTTTCCTTCTTGGACGCGGGCGGTCACGAGTTCATAACCCTGTTTGACGACGACCAAAATTTCTTCGGTCAATTGAAGTTTTTTTATTTGTGCCAAAGTTTCGCCAAATTTTACGCGCACTTCCGACGCCAGCAGACGTTCCTGATTGGTTAAGGCAAATTCGCGGATTTCCAGTTCGCGAGCGGCAACGGCAATCCGCGCCGCCCGTCGGCCGCCGAGTTCGAGCGGCAGCATTCCCTCGACCATCAGACTGTTGTCCGTGCCGCCGATTTGTTCCGCTCTGTTTGCTTCGAGCTTCGGATTCGGTCGCAACCCGGCTTGTTTGACTAAACTTCTCGCGGATTCGACTTCCTGACGTAACGCCTGAATCTCGCCGTTGTTTTCGAGCGCAAAGGCAACGGCTTCGTCGGCGGTCATCCCGTTTTGCAAATCAAGATAGAGCGACGGCGTTTCCGCCTTTTTCGGTGCCGGAGTTTGTGCTGACAGAGGAATCTGCGCCGCCGACAATAGCCCAAAGCAAGCCAGAAGAAGAATTTTTTTAGTCAGTGAAAAAAACATTTTCTTATTGGACAATCAATTTACCGCGCAACATATTCATCCCGCAGACAAAAGTAAATGTACCTTTTTTATTCGGCGTAAAATTGATGATAACCGCTGTGTTCAAAGGCAAATCGCGGCGGATGCCGTAATCGGAAAAAACCACTTCGGTCGCGCACGTTTGTTCCGTCCGGCGCACAAAGGTGAGACGAGCCGGAACGCCGCGCTTAAGCCGCAAACTCGACGGTTGATAGCCGTTTTGGGTAATTTCGACGGTTGCCGTTTGCACTTTCGGCTTGACGATTTTACGTTTTGTTTGAGCTTGCGATTGCCAAGCCGCGGCAAAAATCAGCAACGTGCAAAACGATAAACCAAAGGCTATTTGCCAAAACTTATTTGATTCAATTATGTTTCTAAACTTCATAGTTTTTATATCTCCTTTTTTCCGTGTTTATGCCGCCAAACCGTTATCAGCATCGCGGCAGGCATTAAAATCGCCAGTTGCAGCAGGGGCAACAGACCGACTTTGATAATCGGCACCATGGGCATCATTTCGCTGTATGACCAGAGCCCCAATCTTTTTCCGGCGAGTTCAAACAGCACCGCCCAAATTGCTCCAAATAGTGCCATCAAGGCGTAAGGTTTCCATCCGCCGCTGATTTCCCGATTTCGCGCAAGCCGCGCCGCCAAAGCGTAACTTCCGATTGTCACCAACGCATCAATTACGGTCGCCAATGTGCAGTAGCGCAAAATATGCGTCCACAACTCCGCCGGTTTGACTTGATATGCAGACATCTGTACGATTTCCCAAATCCAATTCAGTCCAAAGGAAACCGCGAATAAAGCAGCCGGAAAAGACCAAATTGATGCTGACTTAAGCATTGATAATTGCGCTTACCTTTGCTGCTTCCTTTTTCAATTCACGTTCTCTAAGCCAGAAAAAGATCACCGGCGTGATGATTAAAACGTGGAGCAGGCTTGAAACCATTCCGCCAAGCACGGGCGCGGCAAGCGGTTTCATCACTTCCGAACCCGCGCTCGAACTCCACATGATCGGCAAAAGTCCGGCTACGACGGTTGAAACCGTCATCACTTTCGGGCGCAGACGAAGCAGCGCGCCTTCCACAACGGCTTCCATCAGGGCTTTGCGGGTCAATTTGCCGCCGAGTTCAAGTTGTTTTTTCGCAACTGCTTCTTCCAAATAAATCACCATCACGACTGCCGTCTGGACGGCCGTTCCGAAAAGCGCGATAAACCCGACCCAGACCGCGACCGAGAAGTTGTAGCCGAGCAACCAGACGAGAAAAACGCCGCCCGTCAACGCAAACGGAACCGCCATCAAAACGTGCGCGGCTTCAATCGCGGAATGATAGGTCAGGTAAAGCAAGCCAAAGATGATGAGTAGAACAATCGGAACGACGATCAACAGACGTTCACGGGCGCGTTTCTGATTTTCGTATTGCCCGCTCCACTCAAAATAATAGCCGGCGGGCATTTGCATTTGCCTGACGATCGCGGTTTGCGCTTCCGCGACAAACGAACCGACATCGCGCCCCCGGACATTCAAAAGAACCGTGCCGCGCAGCAAGCCATTTTCGCTTGAGATCATCGTCGCGCCCGTCACGGTCGAGATATCCGCCAGTTCGGAAAGCGGAACGCTCGCGCCGTTCGCGGTCATAATCGGAAGTTGACCGAGGGCTTCCGGGTTGCCGCGAAATTCCGGCGCGTAACGCACGCGCACCGGAAAACGCCGGCGTCCTTCAATGGTGATCGAAAGATTTGTTTCGCCGATGCCTTTTTCGATCGCTTCCTGAATCGTTCCGACATCAATGCCGTAACGCGCCGCCGCCTGACGATTGATCTTGATGTCAATGTAGGGTGCGCCGCTGATCTGTTCGGGATAAACATCGGCCGCGCCCGGCACGGTTTTGACCGTTTCGGCAATTTTTTGCGAAAGTTCTTCCAAAGTTTTGAGATCGTTGCCGAAAATTTTGATACCGACCTGCGAGCGAATGCCGGTTGAAAGCATCTCGATCCGATTGATGATCGGCTGCGTCCAGATGTTCGTGACGCCCGGTATTTTTAACGCCGCGTCCATTTCGGTGATCAATTTTTCCCGCGTCATTCCCGTCCGCCATTCTTTCTCCGGTTTTAAATGAATGATGGTTTCAGTCATATTTATCGGCGAAGGGTCGGTCGAAGTTTCGGCGCGTCCGGCTTTACCGACCGCCCATTCGACCTCAGGAAAATTCTTTAAGATCACGTCCTGTTTCGACATTATTTTGGCGGCTTCATCAATCGAAATTGCCGGATCTGTGACAGGCATATACATTACATCGCCTTCGTTGAGAGGCGGCATAAATTCATTGCCGATGCCGGTTGCCAGAAAAATGGCTCCGGCAAACAAGACGACGGCGATCCCGAACGCCGCGAGACGATGTTTGAGAGCCAGCAGCAACGCCGGTTTGTAAATTGAACCGAGAAAACGCATCACGGGATTTGATTGCTCGGAGTGAACTTTTCCGGCGAGCAAGTAAGTGCAAAGTACCGGCACGAGCGTGACCGCCATAATGGTCGCACCGACCATCGCGAATGTCTTCGTAAAGGCAAGCGGATGAAAAAGCTTTCCTTCCTGTCCGATCAGGGCAAAAACCGGAATAAACGCGGAAATAATAATTGCCATCGAAAAGAAAACCGGTCGTCCGACGAGTTTGGTTGATTCGAGTACCGACTGCCAGACCGCTTTTCGGTCTTTAACGTCAATGCTGTGCTGCTCGATAAAGCGAAAAGCATTCTCCGTAACGACGATTCCCGCGTCAACCAGAACGCCGATCGCGATGGCGATTCCCGCGAGCGACATCAGATTTGAACTGATGCCCATAAAATACATAAACAAAAAAGACATCAGCACGGCGAGCGGCAGCGGAGCTGTCACGATCAAAATTGAACGAAAATGAGCGAGAAAGATGATATGCGCCAATGTCACGAGCAGCAGTTCTTCGATCAGCGCCCATTTGAGAGTGTCGGTCGCACGGTTGATCAATTGCGTGCGGTCATAGAACGGAACGATGCGAACGCCCTCGGGAAGTCCAATTTCCAGAGTCTTGATACGCTCTTTAACGGCGTTAATTACTTCGAGCGTGTTGACACCGTAACGCGCAATGACCACTCCGCCGACCGCTTCCTTGCCGTTTTTGTCGAGTGCGCCCGTGCGGAAAGCGTTGCCGATTTTGACTTCCGCGACGTTTTTGACATAGATCGGCGTTCCGTTTTGCGAACTGATGACGACATTTTCGACATCCGCCACCGATTCGATCAGACCGATGCCGCGCACAACCGCCCATTGTCCGCCTTGTTCAATGACATTTCCGCCGACGTTGTTGTTCGATCTCTGCACCGCTTCGACAACCATCGAAAGCGGAATGTTAAGCCCGCGCAGTTTGTTCGGGTCAACGTCAATCTGATATTGCTGAACATATCCGCCGACCGACGCAACTTCGGCGACACCCGGCACGGAATTGAGCTGATAGCGGACAAACCAATCCTGCACGGTGCGCAGATCGCGCAAATTCATCGAATCGCTTTCGAGCGTGTACCAAAAAATTTGTCCAACGCCGGTCGCATCCGGTCCGAGCGTCGGCGTGACGCCTTCGGGTAATTGTTTTGAAACCAGATTGAGCCGTTCCAAAACCCGCGTCCGCGCCCAATACAGATCAATATTATCTTCAAAGATGACGTTGATCATCGAAAAGCTGAACGCCGAATTTGCCCGCACGACGCGCACGCCCGGAAGTCCTTGCAGATTAGTGACGAGCGGATATGTCACCTGATCTTCGACTTCCTGCGGCGAGCGTCCCGTCCAATCGGTGAAAACAATGACCTGATTGTCCGAGAGGTCGGGAATCGCGTCAATCGGCGTCCTTACAAGCGCCCAATACCCCGCCACCGCCAGCGCAATATAAATGACGATGACGATGCCCCGATTTTTGAGCGACCATTCGATCAGCCAATGAATCATAATCTTTTTTTTGCGACGCGGAGAGTGGGAGATGTGGAGACGCGGAGACTTATTGCGCCAGTTTTTGTTTTTATCTCCGTGTCACTCCGTCTCCGTGTCTCCGTGTCTAAACTATTGCGCTGTTACCGGAATCGAAGTTTTACCTTTGCCGGCTGAACCTTCGTAACTGATTTGCGCCTGCCATTCGCCGGGCATACTAATTTTGACTTTGCCGCGATAAACGCCGGGGGTTCCCGTCGTCGTCAAAGTCGCCGCATCGTTCATTGCGGCCATCGAACCCATTGCCGGCATATAGAAATTAAGCGAAGCCGCGCCCGCATCAACCGCTTTGCCCGATGCATCCGTAAAGGCAAGCATAATTTCCTGCTCGCCGTTTTTAAGTTTGCCCGCGTCGTTTGACAGTGACACCGTCAGATTATTGATCGGACCGCTTTTGATAACCTTGCCCTGAATCGGATTGTCGGCAGTCGGTTGTGGCCCGGAACTGCAAGCCGCAATTAGAACAATAAAGGCGAAAAGCGATATAAAAGTTGTAAATAAAATAATTTTTTTCATTTTTGTGATCTCCTTATGAAATGTCCGACAAACGCGGAACGCACTTTGTCGTGTTTCCATCATTGGGGGGCATTCAACAAAGTGCGTTCCGCGTTTGTTGAACATAATCAGCCTCAAAACACGCAAAAAAGCCTTGCGGCAGACACAAAGGTCTGTCAACAAGACACACTACGCCCTTGAAACTAAATCAGGAATGAATGGTGTTGGATATATTTTGGTTGGAATTTTTGGGTGGAAGTTTCGCGTTCAAATGAATAAGAAACAATCTGAATCAGTTCCTCTTTTTTGAGCAGCGAGGCAATTTGTTTGATGATCGAGTCGCTGATAATGCCGGCTGAGGGCGAAAAATTAAATGATGCGTTTGAAGAAGTCGGTGCCGAGTTGTTGCAATTAAAAACACAACACAACTGCGCGGCTTTGACTTCAGGCGTCTTATCTTTACTTTTTGCCTTATTACAGCACTTCATCATTTGGCTGTTGCCCGAATGATAGGGAATGCCGGCAAACACGACGCTGCCGAAGGAAAAAATCAGAATTAATGATGCAAACCATTTAATCATCTTAACAACCCTAACATACTAAACAATACCAACAAATGTCAAAACTATTCCCACAAACTTGCCCAATCGTTAGCGATTCGTCCTGACGTGCTAAACGCCTTTCGACATCGAAGGAATTTTACAGGCAACTTTAACAAAGGTTATTCTTTCCCGAAAAATACAGTTTTAACTTATCGCGCGGTTCATCTCCACGTGCGTAGAGAAAATCGTTTACAAAGCTCCATTGTGCTTTCATCTGCCGGTTCATCTCCACGTGCGTAGAGAAAATGTTAAACCTTTTTGCCTTAACTTGTCCTCGAACGGTTCATCTCCACGTGCGTAGAGAAAATGCTTCCGGCGCTTTTGGTGCAAGTCTTGGCGGCGGTTCATCTCCACGTGCGTAGAGAAAATTTAGACTACTACGTGCAACAGAAAGCCTGTGACGGTTCATCTCCACGTGCGTAGAGAAAATGGGGTAGGGGACGCGCTTGCCCGAAATGACAACGGTTCATCTCCACGTGCGTAGAGAAAATCAGATGGTTAGGGGAAAACCAACAAACCTTTACGGTTCATCTCCACGTGCGTAGAGAAAATTCAAACGCCTTCCACAAAACGAGTGGATTTCACGGTTCATCTCCACGTGCGTAGAGAAAATTTCGCATCGGTTCACGTCTTCAACATCTTCAACGGTTCATCTCCACGTGCGTAGAGAAAATGCGATTTCAGC
>JANPDZ010000555.1:0-9098 GCA_031431735.1 Acidobacteriota bacterium
TGGATGAAAATCAACTCCAATGTATAATGGCATTGCGGTTTCCTCCTTTCTGTCAACAAACCAAGAACTTTTTCAAATCAATTTCTAGTTTATGCTAGTTTGGAGAAACCGTCTTTATAACATCAAGCATCCTTGCTTGCCTGAGCGCAGGGCGCGAAAATGGCGTTTGTGAACCTCGTGTCTTCGAATTTAACAAGGCTTTTTCGCGTTGAAGCAACGCTCATGGCAAGCCGGGGATGCTCGCGCTCCAGTCTTTAAGCCTTAGTTTACTTTGAAAATAACTGATTACTGAGGCATTACAGAGAAAACAAAAAACGCCGCCGGAAATATGAACGTTTCCGGCGGCAAAGTAGAGGAGAGAGCTGTTCAATTAACTGACAAGATGCAAAAGATGACCCATTTGTAATTTCTTTGTTGTGAGATATTTAAGTGTGTTGTTCGAGGGTTTGAACTCGATCGGAATACGCTCGACAATTTCCAGATTGCCATCGCGCATTGCTTGAATCTTTTCGGGATTGTTCGACAAAAATTTCACTTTTTTCAAACCCAGATCGCGCAAAATCTCGACGCATTGATCATATTTTCGCAGATCAACTTCGAGTCCGAGTCGTTCGTTCGCTTCGATCGTGTCGGCACCTTCATCTTGAAGGGCATAAGCGCGAATTTTGTTGATGATGCCGATACCGCGGCCTTCCTGCTGCTGATAAACTATTACTCCGCGGCCTTCCTTTTCGATCAATTCCATTGCTTTACGCAATTGCGGACCGCAATCGCATTTGATCGAACCAAAAACATCGCCGGTCAAACATTGTGAATGAATTCTCACCAGCGTCGGAATATTTTCGTCCATTTCGCCCTTATATAAACAGACGAATTCCTCATCGCTGATCAAAGAACGATAACCGGCGATGCGAAATTCTCCGATTTCGGTCGGAAGACGAGATTCTGCAACTTTTTGGATGCTCGAAGCGTCTTTAAAGAACGGCGCGGTTGCGGTACGATTTTTGAAATTTTCGACAAGCATAATTATTAAGATAGATTCCGCCCAAATAATAAAACATTCCTGAATGTGCGGTTTATGCGATTTATTTAATCATGTTTATCGAATTAATGTCAAATACTGCAAAACACATCGGGAGTACAGTTGCAATTTAGTCTATAATGTTCTATTTATTAAATGAGCGGTTTGAGCGATTATACTATACTTGACTTTTTTGTAAATTTAGTTTAGATTAATCGCGCAATTAAATCAATTTTATTGGAATAAGGGCAACATACAGAATATAGATAAAGGGGGATTCAAATTTATGTCATATTTAGATCATACTACGTCAGCAAACAAATCGCCGATTAATCATCGGATTATGGCGAATTTGTCAGTCCAGGCAAGTTGGGTAGATGCGGTTAGCGGTGAAACGATTCACGTTAACGGTGTCACGGAAAATGTCGGGGAAACCAGCACATTGGTAAATCTCGAAGTTTTGCCGCCGGTCGGAAGCGAAGTTCAGTTGCGGATTTTTGAAAACGAAGAAGCAATTATCGAAGTTCCGACGCATGTTATTCGCGTTGAACGTGATCCGAGCCAACCGCTCGCGGCACTTTCCATCTCGGATAATTTGAAGAAATGGAAACAAATAGTCCTGATCGCCGCCCAAAATTGGGTGACGCGCCACTGGCAACTTAACTACGAAGAAGAATGGGTTAATTAATACATTCGGCTTTATTTTAATTGGAGAAGCGGAGGAATTTTTGCGAAAATTTCTCCGCTTCTGATTTTGGACAAAGCAAACTCGAGCCGAGTTAAAAGCATCTCTATTAACCAAATGAAAAGAGTTTTTTCCTTTATATTACTATTAATATTATCAAGTTTCGTTTTCGCGCAAACGCCGGCGGTGCAACAAAAGCCGCTGACGCAAGCCGAATACGTCAAAATGCTTTACGATTTGCAGAAAAATCTCATCAAAGCGGACGAATTGATTGAAACGATTCGCGTGCGCGGCATCGGTTTCGAATTGACGGACGGTTTGCGAAGTCTGACGATTTCCAAAAGCCGCAGTAACGCGGAATTGAAACGCACATTGGAAGAATCGGCGCGGCGGCGCGCAAATCCTGAAACAGCCAAGCTTCCGGGCGAAAAAGAAATTACCGAAATCTTGACCAAAGCGCGTGAAGCAAATCTCGCAGCGGTCGAAGAAATGCCCGATTTTGTGGTCAAACAGCAAATTCAGCGTTCGGCGGCGTATGCCGGAACAAATAATTTCAGCAATCTCGACCGACTGGTCGTGGCGGTCAGCTATCGCGCGAGCGGCAAGGAAGAATACAAAGTTTTATCCATCAACGGCGTTTTGCAAAATAATCCGCAGAGTAAAAATTCCTACGAAGAAACCGGCGGAACTAGTTCGACCGGTGAATTTGTGACGGTTTTGGCGAAAATCTTTAAACCGGAAAGCGAAACGAAATTTGAAATTGCTGATACAGATTTGATTCGTAACCGCCGTGCGGTTGTTTTTTATTATTCGATTGAACGCGAAAAAGCCCAACAAGTATTAATTTACAGCACTTTTAATGATTCGACCATCACGGGAATGAAAGGCAAAATCTGGATAGACCGCGAAAATTTTCGCGTTTTGAAGATCGAAAGCGAGGCAACCGAAATTCCCGAAAGTTTTCCGATTCGCTCAGCAAAGCGCGTCATTGATTACGATTGGGTAATGATTGAAAAGGAAAGATATTTGCTTCCGTCGCTTTCGGATGTGCGTCTGACGTTTCGTGAAACCAAACAGGTTTATGAATCAAAAAACTTGATTCATTTCAAAGAATATCAAAAATACGGTTCGGAAGTTAAGATTCTTGACGGCGACGAAGAGGAAGTCAAAGAGGAACCGAAACCGAATCAATAGAAATCATTTGAAATAAATATCCACGAAGTTTCACGAAGCAAACACGAAGTTTTTTCATTTATTTTCGACCATCTGGTCTTTGTTTGTCGGGTGTAATTAAAAGTGCGACTCAATAATCGTCAGTTTCAAAATTGGACGGTAATAAGACAAAAGTACAACTATATTTTGCGGTAATGATTACAGTACCTACAAAATATGGACACCAAAATCACTCTCATCCAGGTTTAAATTGAAAAAGTCGCACCTTTAATTACACCCTTGTTTGTCCCTTAAATGTTCAAACAATTGACAAAATTTTTATTCCTTCGTGAAATCTTCGTGTTCCTTCGAGGATAATTTCTTATTTCAGATTACTGTCTAATAAATTAGTTGACCGCGAAATAAGCAACAACTGCGGGAACGATCAGCCAAAGCAAACCTTTGATCAGAAAAAACAGAAAACCTGCCACGCCGAAACGTTTCACCCATCCGACGGCGGGGCATTTTCCGTTTTTAGGTTCTTCGTTCATAAACATTCTTAAAATAACTCATTTTGCACATTGATTTCAAATTAAACGATAATAAGCTGACTAAAAGTATGAAAAAACAATTTCTGCAATTTACCGCGTTGGCTTTTTGTTTTATTCTTTTTTCGTCCACCGCGTTTGCTCAAAACAAACCGCCGCAGGAATCAAATAAACGTGAGGCTGATTTGCTCGAACTCGTCAAACTCGATAAAACCATAAAATTAGATATTCGATACGCCCGCACCGATAATTTCGTCGGCAAAGTTGTTTACCCGGAAGCGCGTGCTTTTCTCCAAAGGCCTGCCGCCGAAGCGCTCGTGCGTGTTCACAAAATGCTTAAAAAGAAAGGTTTGGGAATCGCCATTTTCGACGGCTATCGTCCGTGGGCGATCACCAAACTTTTTTGGGAAGTAACGCCCGCCGAAAAGCGAAAGTATGTGGCGAACCCGAAAACAGGGTCGCGCCATAATCGCGGCTGCGCGGTTGATTTGAGCCTTTACGATTTGAAAACGGGCAAACTCGTGCCGATGCCGTCGGATTTCGATGAATTTACGGAACGCGCTTCGCCCGATTACAAAGGCGGAAGCGAAGAAGAAACCCGCAATCGTGAGCTGCTTCGGAAATTGATGGAAACTGAAGGTTTCACAGTCAACGCCAACGAATGGTGGCATTTCGATTATAAAGACTGGCAAAGTTATGCGATCTACGACATTCCGTTTTCAATCGCCGGAAGCCTCGACAAAAAACTGAAAAAGCCGAAAATCAACGAAAAAAAGGAATTGAAAAAGTTTTTTGATGAAGCAGGACTGACGGGCGGTATTTACATTTATGATTTGAACAAAAACAAATTCACGATCTACGACCGAAAGAGGATGGACACAGGATTTGCTCCGGCTTCGACCTCGAAGATCATTCATTCGCTGATCTTTCTCGATTCAGGCGCAATTTCCGACGAAAACGAAACCTTAAAATGGGACGGCGTCAAGCGGCAGATCGAAGCCTGGAATCAAGATCAAAACTTGCGCTCGGCATTGAAGGTTTCAGCAGTTTGGTTTTACACGGAAGTTTCAAAACGCGTCGGGCAAGCGAAAATGCAGAAATATTACGATGCCGCCGGGTACGGTAACCGCAATACGAACGGGTTCGGCGCGGATTATTGGAACAAAGGCGATCTGCTCGTGACGCCGCGCGAGCAGATCGAGTTTCTCGTCAAATTTTATCAAAACCGTTTGCCGTTTTCTCCGCAGGTAATTTCGACTGTTAAAGACATTTTGATTGAAGAAAAGACTTCTGAATACACGCTTCGCGCCAAAACAGGTTGGTCAAGCGCATATTCACCGCAGATCGGTTGGTGGATCGGCTACGTCGAACGCGGGGCAGACGTTTTTTTCTTTGCGACAGAGATTGATATTCAGAAAAACGGTGACGCGTCAAAACGCAAGGAAATCACGCGAAATATTCTTAAAGATTTGAAGATCATTGATTGAAGTAACAAATTTATAGAAGAAAATGGCTAATCAAAAAAAACTATAGTGATGAACTTTTTGAGAAATATCTTACTTCACAAAGCATAAAATTCGACTATAAAAAAAATGTAGAAATACGGCAAAAAGAAGGAAAACAAACACCTGATTATTTCTACGCGTGTCAGATTAAATGAATTTGAAAGTTTCTCTGCAAAACTGTCCACGCGCAAACACTCGCAGACACGAAAAAAACGCTGTGTTGGTGATATTGATTAGTGTATGCGCGTGTGATTAGTGGATAGTTTTTTAATCTAACACGCGTAGAATTATATTCAGTAGATCCAAATTTGTAAAAAAGCCTTTGCCAATCGCAGCCTAAACTCACTTGACGATTCTCGTAATTCCGTTTGAAACCCTTGGAATAATGGATAATGGATAATTGGTAATTGATAAATATGCTTGACGGACAACCGAATTTATCAATTACCAATTATCAATTATCCAATACGCGCAGCAGTTTCTTTCGATAATTGTCTGAATTTTGGATCTACTGATATTGTCTAAAATAATTCATATCAAATAACATTTGATGTGAAGAAATTTAATTCTTCAGAGATATATTCAGGTCATATTCATTGGTCACCACTATAAATTGAACTTGAACCTGTCAGAGAAAAAATTAGCCAAGTCGGAAAACAGTTTAAAAACTTTAAGGATTTTACATACGGGTTAGTTTGACGGTTGAAAATTAACCGAAGGCCGTGAAGGAAAAATCGGTCTCCGGATTGGCGACAATTCAGACGGTGCTTTTGCCATTCTAAATATCACGACAACAAAACGATAATTACTCTCTAATCTAAATTCCGTCACAAAACTTCAAGTAAAAACTCAAAGATCTCAATATATCGAATAGCTTCAATTAAATCTTCGCCCGAGGCGGAAAGCCATTGATGATGCAAATAAATGCTGGAACACTGCGTTTTTTCTGACAACCTCGAGCGATTTTATTTTTTGTAAATCTCACACATATGAAACTTTTGAGCATTTCATACTCTTCGATTTCGGCAAATCTTTATCAATAAAATGCAGGAAAAAGAAATTTGGAAAGGCTTTTATAAATCTTTCAAGAAAATTTGAAATTAATTTCAAGACATTCCGGAAATTTGCGGATAAGGTAAATCGCAAAGGCAAGCACAAGAGTTTGAACAAACAATTCAATTTGAAATAAACAAATTAGAAAGTAAAGAATATGAAACAAAAACAAAGAAAGATATCGCTGGTTGTAATTTTAGTATTTGGATGCTTTTTGACGGCAATATTTTTTGCCCGTCCAAATGTTCAAAACAAAGTAGGTGCCGAAGAATTGACGGTAAATATGTTTGGTGATTTTGACCAAACGGCGGCGATTGCCAAACTTCGCGAACAAATCAAAGGCAAAGAAAAAGAGCCTGCCGAAAAGGTTTTCAAAAATATTCAGACGCTCAAAGGTGTTCCGGCGGGCAGAGTTTTGGCGATTATGGAATTTGGGTATGCGCGTTCGCTCGGCGTGAATTGCACCCATTGCCACACGCCTGACAAATGGGAAGCCGAAGACAAAGCCCAAAAACAGATCGCCCGCGAAATGTCGGCAATGGTCGGAAAGATCAACGGCGAGCTTTTAAAAGGTGTCAAAAATATCAATGACAAGGCAACTATCAATTGCACCACTTGCCATCGCGGACAAGTCGTTCCGGCGATTAATTTACCGATGCCGAGTCCATCGCCGACGGCAACGCCAAAGCCTAAACAATAAACGACAATCGAAATTTTTTGTGGAGAAACCAAATGCAAACAGCTAAATTTATATTTCCTGTGACAATAAAAATATCATTCATTTTTGTTTTCTTTGTGCTGTTGAGCATCAATGTCAACGCACAAACCATAAATTGCGGCGGGATCGGCGGCACGATCCGCTCGCAAAATGTGACGATTCCGCAACGCGGCGGCGGCGGATCGCTGCAAGCAAAAATATTCGCGCCCAATGCCGCGCTGCAAACCGCGCCGTGTCCGGCGATTTCGATCCTGCCGGGCGGCGGCGGTTCACCGATCACAACCGTCGAATGGGCGGCGCAACGACTCGCTGCGAACGGCTATGTGGTCATCGCCGTCAAACCCGAACTTCCGAACAGTGTCACGTCGTATGATAACGCCGCGCGAAGCGGGATTGATTATGTGGTTTCAGCGTCGAATCCCTATTTGAGCAGTACGAACACGAATCTGATCGGCGTTGCCGGATGGTCGCTCGGCGCGTTTGCTTTGAGCATTACGCAAGAGCAAGACACGCGGGTCAAAGCATACATCGGCTGGGATAATTTAGTTTTGAGCGAAAACGGCGATGCCGGTTCGTCAAACTGCATCGGCACGCCGACAACCACTCGCACGCCGCGTGTTCCGGCAATGGGACAGGCTTCGGAAACCTGCAACGACGGACGTTCGGCAGATGCGAAAAAGACCGCGTTTGAACATTGGAAAACCGCCGCCCAACCAACAATGGAAGTCGTCATCAAGAACTCAACGCATTTTTGGTGGAGCGATACGGGAACTGAGGCGCAACACGATTTACTGCATTATTACTCGCAAAATTGGTTTGACCGTTGGCTCAAACAAGACCTGACGGCAACCGGCAGATTGACGGCGCGTAATGTCAATGGCGTGCCGATTGCAAATTTGCTAAGTTCGATTTTTCACTCAGCGGCTTTTCTTGACGGCTATAATTGCGGCGATTTTCTGAGCAGTTGTCCTGCGCCGGTCATAAATTCGGCAAAACCTTTTGATTTTGACGGTGACGGCAAAACCGATATTTCCATTTTTCGCCCGGCGGTTGGTGAATGGTGGATCAGTCGGAGTTCAAACAACCAAACGGTCGCCGCTCAATTTGGAAACGGCTCGGATAAAATCGCCTCCGCAGATTTTACGGGCGATGGTAAAACCGATATTGCTTTTTTTAGACAAAATACGGGCGAGTGGTTTGTCTTGCGTTCGGAAGACGGAAGTTTTTTTTCGTTCCCGTTCGGCACAACCGGAGATATTCCTGTTCCGGCTGATTATGACGGTGACGGCAAAGCGGACGCGGCGGTGTTTCGCCCCTCGACCGCTACGTGGTTTATCTTGCGTTCCGGCGGCGGCATAACCATCACATCTTTCGGCACGAGTGAAGATAAACCTGTCGTGGCTGATTATGATGGCGACGGACGTGCCGACATTGCTATCTTTCGCCCTTCAAACGGGCAATGGTGGCTTCTCCGTTCAACCGCCGGAGTTGTCGCTACAACTTTCGGAACAGGAACAGATAAACCTGTGCAAGGCGATTACACGGGCGATGGCAAAGCTGACATTGCTTTTTGGCGAGCCTCAAACGGATTCTGGTTTATTTTACGAAGCGAAGATTCATCATTTTTCTCGTTCCCGTTTGGATCTTCGGATGATATGCCGGCTTCGGGCGATTACGACGGCGACGGCAAAACTGATGTTGCGGTTTTCCGTCCGTCAAACTCGACCTGGTTTATTAATCGCACATTGTCCGGTGTCTTGATCACTACTTTTGGCAGCGCGGGCGATGTTCCTGTTCCTTCAGCTTTCGTGCCGTAATACAAATTATCGTCAGAAGTTAATCGTAAAATAGTATCAGTAGATCCAAATTTGTAAAAAAGCCTTTGCCAATCGTAGCCTAAATTCACTTGACGATTCTCGTAATTCCGTTTGAAACCCTTGGAATAATGGATAATGGATAATGGATAATTGATAAATATGCTTGACGGACAACCGAATTTATCAATTACCAATTATCCA
This sequence comes from Acidobacteriota bacterium, assembly GCA_031431735.1. Classification (GTDB taxonomy): domain Bacteria; phylum Acidobacteriota; class Blastocatellia; order Pyrinomonadales; family Pyrinomonadaceae; genus JAFDVJ01. The sequence goes on from JANPDZ010000555.1 coordinate 8,701, forward strand.
TTATCCAATACGCGCAGCAGTTTCTTTCGATAATTGTCTGAATTTTGGATCTACTGAGTATTGATAATGCGAATCAAGGGTTGAAAATTGGTGGATGGGTTGCGGACGAACACTGATTTGGCGGATTTGCCGAGGATTTCTGAAAAATCAGCGACAATCCGCTCAATCAGTGTTCGTCCGCAACCCATTTCTTTTTTTAAATTTTGATTTCTGTGAAGTTTGAAGCCAAATTTATGAATATGTTTCAAATATTGATTCGCACTGATAGTCTGATTCAAAAAGCAAATTGAGGAGTAAATAAAATGAAACAAATAATAATTTCGATGGTCATAATTTTAGCGTCCGGAATTTTTTTAACTTTACAGGCACAGCAACAAAAGCCTTCGCCGAAAATGGCG
>JANPDZ010000556.1:0-3676 GCA_031431735.1 Acidobacteriota bacterium
CGAGATGAAGTTCACGAGTTACGCATAAATTTGTAACTCGTGAACAATCAAAAAATGGCGAACGAAAATTGGAATAATGCAAAACGAATATTCGCCGACGCGATCAAGCTAGCGCCGGCGAAGCGTTTGTCTTTTCTCAACAAAGTTTGCGCCAACGATGCGGAAACGCGCCGCGAAGTCGAATCTCTGCTCGTCTCGCTCGATGATGCCGGAAGTTTTATGGAACAGCCCGCCGCCCACGAAGTCGCGGATATTATCTGGCAAAATAAATCTCTCGAAGCCGGTAAAAGTTTCGGGCATTATGAAATTGTCCGGCAAATCGGCACGGGCGGAATGGGCGAGGTTTATCTTGCCAAAGATCAAAAACTTGACCGCCTTGTTGCCGTCAAAATCCTCAATGAAAATTTTAGTCAGCACGAAATAAATCGCAGCCGATTTATCCAAGAAGCAAAAGCCGCTTCCAGCTTAAATCATCCTAATATTCTCATCATTCACGAGATTAACGAGGAAAATAGTATTCATTACATTGTCAGCGAATACATCGAAGGCAAAACTTTGCGCGAAATTATCAATGCTTCATCCTTAAATCTAAATGATGTTTTGGATATTTCGATTCAAATTGCCAATGCTCTGGCAATTGCCCACGAAGCGCATCTGGTCCACCGCGACATCAAACCCGAAAACATCATCATCAGACCCGACGGATTAGTCAAGATATTGGATTTCGGTTTAGCTAAATTGGTAAAATTAAACCAGCCAATTACGGATTTAGATAATGAAACTGCCAAGAAAAATGAAACGGCAAAAGGCATCATCTTAGGAACGGTCAATTATATGTCGCCCGAACAAGCAAAAGGCGAAAAGGTTGACGAACGCACCGATATTTTCAGTTTCGGGAGCGTAATTTATGAAATGATCGTTGGAAAAACTCCGTTTGGTTGCGAATCAATTTCGGAAACTTGGACTAAATTGATGCACGTCGAACCTTTTCCAATTGCAGATTATGTCCCTGATATGCCTGAGGAAATGCAGAAAATCATTTCCAAAATGCTCAAAAAAAACAAAGACGAGCGTTATCAAATAACAAGGGATTTGATTGTTGATTTGCACGCTTTGAAAAGATTTGTAGAACCTAAAACCAAACTTCAACGAATTGCCCCGCCGAATCCAAAATTCAATAGGGAAACACAACTTATTACTTCTTCAATCAACGGCGAACTTTCAAGCGTCCCGCCCAATAATCTCACCGAAAATCATTCGCTGATAATCGGGCGCGAACAGGAAATTGAGGAAATCAAAAACTTATTAAGGCAAAATAATGTTTGCCTGCTGACAATGACAGGTATCGGCGGCGTGGGCAAAACAAGACTTTCACAGGCAGTTGCCCACGCGATGCTGACAGAGTTTTCGGATGGAGTATTTTTTATCGAATTTGCAGTAATCAGGTCTGAAGAATTAGTTGCTTCGACCATCGCGCAATCGCTCGGAGTAAAGGAATCTGGCGGCAAACCGATACTTGAAATATTAAAAGATTACCTCAAAATGAAACAAATCTTGATTGTGATTGACAATTTCGAGCAAATAATTGATGCCGCACCAACCATTGCCGAACTCCTTTCCATTGCTCATAAATTAAAAATTTTAATCACCAGCCGGATGCTTTTACATTTGAGTAAAGAGCGCGAATTTATTGTTTCGCCGCTTGCTGTGCCGACGGAATTTTTGCAGATTTCGCTTGAAGAATTCTCGAAATATGAATCAATAAAATTGTTTATGGCACGAGCGCAAAATGCCAAGCCGAGTTTCTCTCTAAACGAAGAAAATGCAGCTTGCATCGCGGAGATTTGCTTGCGGCTCGATGGTTTGCCATTGGCAATCGAACTCGCGGCGGCACGGATAAAAATTCTTTCGCCATCCGCCATTCTCGCTAAATTAGAAAATAGTTTGAAACTTCTAATCGGCGGGGCGCGAGATTTACCTACTCGCCAACAAACAATGCGCGGCGCGATTGAATGGAGCTACGAACTGCTCAATGAAACTGAAAAAACTTTGTTTTGTCGGTTATCTGTTTTTATTGGTGGATTCACTATAGACGCGGCGGAAGCGGTGGTTAATAATTCAAACCACAGTTTGTTTTCTTTAGATGGTGAACAAATTCAAACCGATAATTTGGATATTGACATGCTTGCGGGCATAACCTCTTTAGTTGACAAAAATTTATTAAGTTCTAAAGAGATGCGTGACGGAGAGCCGCGTTTTCGGATGCTCGAAGTCGTCAGAGAATATGCGCTTGAATCTTTAGAAAAAAGCGGCGAGGCATCAATGGTTCTTGATAGTCACGCCGCCCATTTTCTAGCTCTCGGAGAAGAAGCCGAACAATACTTGACCGGAGAAAAAGCCGTCGAATGGCTCAATCGTCTGGAAGCGGAACACGACAATCTGCGGGCTGTGCTGGACTGGATATTTCAACATAATGCAGAAAAAGCGGCACACCTAACCGCAGCCATCCAATATTTCTGGTTTCTTCACGGACATTTGACTGAAGGTCAAAAATATTCTGAAGCGGCTTTAGAATTAAGTGTAAATAACCCCCTGGTGCGATGGAAACTTCTTAATACTGCCGGTCGGATGGCGAGACAAAAGGGTGATTATCATAAGGCGCAAGAATTTTATGAAAAGAGTTTAATAATAGCCTGTGAAATTGGCGAGAAAAGACAAATTGCTCTCTCGAATTGGGGCATTGGAGCGACAGCCTATCTGTTAAATAATCATCCCGCCGCTCGTGAATTTCTTGAGAAAAGTCTGGTTATTGGAAGAGAGCTAGACGATAAAAAAGTCCTTGCGGTGGTGGTTAGTGCTTTAGGAGAATTAGCCCGCACTGAAGAAAATTACGCAAAAGCTCAACCTTTTTATGAGGAGGCACTCACTTTGTCTAAGCAGGTTGGAAATAAAGAAGGGATTGCTGTGAATCTAAATAATTTGGGAGCTATCGCTTATTACCAAGAGGATTTCAAAGCAGCGCATTCTTTCTACGCCGAAGCCTTAGCAACTGCCTTAGAATTAGGTCATTCAGTCTGTATTTCTTGGTCTTACGATGGATTTGCTGCGCTTGGTGTCGCCACCAAAGACTTAGAAAAAGCCGCCAAACTTGCAAGTGCCGCCGATGCTTTGCGGCAATCAATCGGTTTTGAATTAGAAACTACTGATCGACTTTTCCGCAATTATTATCTTTCAAAATTATGTCTCTTGATGAAAGATGAAGAGTTTAGCTCTGCTTCGGAACAAGGACGCAAGTTAAAAATGGAAGAAATTATCGCGCTAATCAATCTCTAATCGAAAGAGGGCTTTCTCATAAAAATTTGCTTTGTTATCACATAGCGATAAAATGAGTTTAGGATTGGTTGTCTTTCAAGACACGGGACGCAATAATTAAGCATTTTTGTCGCGTCAGCGACAATTGATTTTTCAAAGCACATAAGGCGTAACTCGTGAACAATCAAAAAATGGCGAACGAAAATTGGAATAATGCAAAACAAATATTCGCCGACGCGATCAAGCTAGCGCCGGCGAAGCGTTTGTCTTTTCTCAACGAAGTTTGCGCCAACGATGCAGAAACGCGCCGCGAAGTCGAATCTCTGCTCGTCTCGCTCGATGATGCCGGAAGTTTTATGGAACA
>JANPDZ010000557.1:0-2079 GCA_031431735.1 Acidobacteriota bacterium
CTTCAATCTTGCCTTCAATCTTGCCTTCAATCTTGCCTTCTGCCAAACCTCGTTTTATTGCCATTCGCAATCTACCTTTTTCATCTGCATCTCTAATCGCCATTTTCAGATAATCTTCCAGTTCTTGCTTGCTCCAATTATGTTCTGCGGCTTCTTCAAATGCCGTTTGCAAGCCTTTATCTTTAATTGTCTCCGGCATTATCTCTAAGTTACTCGCGTTTTTGATGAAATACACCCATTGTTCAACTATACTTTCGAGTTCTGCTTCAACTTTATTAAACTTCGGCAGTTCGATGAAAGTGAATTCCACGTCTCGCAAAATATGTTCGCCCGTTTCCACATTTAACACTCGGTGCCGACTCAAATAACTCTCGTTGGTCCCGATTTCAAAGTCTAAGATGCCGATGAAATAGGTCGGATTCAGTTTCTCATAATCTTGTCCGCGTTCAAGTTGTGCCGTATAACCTTGCGCGGTGTAGTATAAAACTCGTTTGCTAAACCCTTCAGCCTCAGCAACTTGCATCTCCACAATAAACAAATTTCCGCTTTCGTCTTGCGCCTTGACATCGACAATCGTCACTCTTCCACCACTTAAATTCGGCAGTTGATACGGATTGACTATCGTCACATCAGCTATTTTCTTGCCGCTTGGAAGTTCGAGGACAGCATTCAGAAATGAAATGAGAACTATCTTTTTATTCTCGTTGCCAAATATTTTGCGAAAGGCTACATCGTTTTTAACATCTACGAATTTCATAGCTCAAAGATACTAAATTTAGCTGCTTTGTTCAATGAATTTACTTCCTCCCGCCTCCCGCTTGGTTGCCCGTCTCCCGTTTTCCCGAAGATGAAAAGAAGATTATCAAGGCATTTTTAGAAGATAGGATTTGAATACACAAAACTCCAAAAGGGGCGAATGTTTGAACCGACAACCAAGAAAGCCGCCTAAGCAACCAACAGCTTCTCGCCGAGATTGAATCACGCAACAATATTTTTGCCGAGATTGATTATCAGATTTATCGAAGCTGATATTTTAAGGAAACCGACTTCAAATAAGCAATTTACTAACAATGCGAATCAGGAGTTGAAAAATGTCCGTGCGCATTGACATAAAAAACTTCAAGGATTAGAAACATTAAAAAGAAATGGGACGCGGACAAACGCGGATTCAGCGGATTTTCGCGGATTTATTAATAAAATATCGGCGCAAATCCGTCTAATCCGCGCAAACCAGCGTCCCATTTCTTTTTTGTTATTCACTTGGAGCGTTCCGGTCTTATCCAATCCTGTCGTCAAATCAGCAATCAAATTTCGCCAAACCTACGGCACAAAAGCACTCGGAATCGGTTGGTCGCCCGTGATGCCGAATGTCACAATGCCGACTCCCGAAGTTGTTTGATTGAGAAACCACGTCGAATTTGACGGTCGGAAAACTGCCGTGTCAAACTTACCGTCGCCGTCATAATCACCCGGCACGGGAATATCGCCCGTCGCGCCGAATGGAAATGAGAAAAATGAATTATCCTCCGATCTCAAGATAAACCAGAATCCTGTTGATGGACGGAAAAAGGCAATGTCCGCCTTGCCGTCGCCCGTGTAATCGCCGGAGACAGGTTTGTCGGTTGAAGAACCGAATTGTAGCGCAGCGGTTTGTCCGGTCGAACTCTTTGCATACCACCATTCGCCAACCGAAGGACGGAAAATGGCAATGTCGGCTTTACCGTCGCCGTCATAATCAGCCGGCACGGGTTTATCGGTCGAAATACCGAATGATGAGATCGTCGTGCCGCCGTCACTTGAGCGCAAGATAAACCAAGTCGCGACCGACGGACGAAAAACGGCGGCATCGGTTTTGCCGTCGCCGTCGTAATCCGAAGGAACCGGAATGTCGCCCGTCGTGCCGAACGGAAAAGAGAAAAATGACGAGTCTTCCGAGCGAAGGACAAACCAGAAACCGGTCGAAGGTCGCCAGAAAGCAATATCGGTTTTGCCGTCACCGGTAAAATCACCGGGTACGAGTTTGTCGGTTGATTGCCCGAATTGGAGTGCTGCATTGCCGCCGGTTGAAGATTTCAGATA
>JANPDZ010000558.1:0-3500 GCA_031431735.1 Acidobacteriota bacterium
GCTCGCGTCTTCGCCCGTAATAAATGCGACGCTCGGATTGAGTTGTCCGTCAATCGTGATGCGTCTGGTGATAACGATTTCCGAACCGCCGAGCGTGAATTGCTGCCCGAAGAGATTTGAATCGAAAACCACCGTGTCGCCCGAATCCGCGTTGAAAACGGCTTCGCGCAGAGAACAGTCCGAATTGCAAACATTGTCGTTGCTGTTCGTGAATTTTGTAACCGTCCAAGTCGCCGCGTTCGCCGCTCCCGCGCCGATAATTAAAATTGTCAATAAACCGATAATAAATGCTTGTAGATTTTTCATAATATTTTCCTTTTTCACGAGCCGATTTTGCGGCTTCATTTACTACTGCGTTTGAGTTCGGCAAAAACTGGCATTCGCGGAAAATTATTTTTATTTACTCACCTTACGCAATTATGGTTTTTCGTCGCTGAAAGCGACTGACATTATAGCCCAGCGAGAATCGCTGGGACTGCTGACGAAACAGATTCCGTCGCTGAAGGCGACGAACAATTTTCACGCCGATTGTTGCTCGCCTTCAGCGAGCGGCGCATTGGTCAAATCTACCCAGCGATTCTCGCGGGGCTATATTGTTCGTCGCTTTCAGCGACGAAATCAAAAAACCGTCTTCCGCGTAAAGTGAGTTATTTAGTATGTGTTTCCGCACCAAAATAAAAACGTCCGCCATTTCTGACGGACTTTTTCTTTATGATATTGATTGATTATCAAAAATTCGCGGCAACACCGGCGTTGAACGCTTCGATGATATTTAAGGTCAAAAGTCCCGAACCGCCGGGCTGTCCGCCATCATTCAAGATGTCGGAATTAACGATTCCGACAGCGTAATAATCGTTCGGCAATTTTACAATCGTGGCGTGCGCTTTGCTCGTTCCCATTGGATGGTCGCCGCCCATATACGGCGAAGTGTTCCAGCCGAAATTGTTCAAAAGATTGCCGTCGTTCGCAGTCATTGACCAAACCAGACGATTTGCCGCCGCGTCATCGTTGAACATCAAATCGCGGGTTGATTCGATGACAATTTTATCGCTCGCGGCAAAATTTGCGACATATGCCGCCAATTCGCGCCCCGTAATATACCAGCCGCCAGCCGCGTGGCACGCGCCGTCGCTGGTTTTTGCGGAATATTCGCCGCCTTTTGTCGTCGTCGTCGGCAGATTATACATTTTCGCGTAAGCGATATTTTTCTTTGCATATTCGGTCGGCGCATCGCAGCTCGGCGAGATTATCGGATTAATTCGGGTGAAAATTATCGCCCTCATATAATTCTCAAAAGCCTCGCCCAAAAGGTTTTGAATAATCGGGTCGTCGGCTTTGAGGTTTTGGTCGGCGATTTTTTTATTGAGCAATTTTAAAAACGACGGATTATTAACCGCTACGAGCAAATAACCGACGGTCGTGATATTGGCGTTGGCATAATTTCTCTTGCCGTAAGCGAAGGCTTTAGTTTTATCGTTGCTCACACCTTTTTTCAGATAATCGAAATAAACCTTGATATTCGGGTCAGGATCGTTGTGGATAAATCCGCCTTCGTGCTGAAGCAAATCTTTAAACTTGATTTGCTTGATGCTGGCGTGCATATTATCCTGCCAAATTTTGGGGAAATATTGATAGACGGTTTCGTTTAACCACGAATTCATCCCGCCGCCGATTCCGTTCGGTTTTTGAAACTTCTGCAAAAGTGCCGTGCCGCCAAAAAACTTCGCCGTGCTGGCGATATTGGCGGGCGTATTGACGGTCATTTTAACATTGCCGTCCGCCGTGTTGCGAGCCAAACCGCCGGCTAATTCGGAAACGATTTGCCCTTTTTTGAGCAAAATCACTTGATAGCCCATCGCTCTGCCGTCAAAATTCTTTTTGATTTCGGCGGCAAACTTCGCTTTGTCAAACTCAAGCGTTTTGTCTTCCAATTTCACTCCGCCCTGCGCCAAAGCGAATGTCGGATTGAGCAAAACTCCAAAAACTAATAACGTAATTAAAACTTTTATCTTTTTCATAATTATCTCCTCTGAATAAATTCGGCGCATTTTTCGCCGTTCAACAGTTAGTGCGTTTGAGTTTGCCGAAAACTGGCATCGGCGGAAAATTATTTTTTATTTCGCGCAAATGTGGTAAGTTTAATGTGAAATTATTTATAAAAAATGGGGGCTGATTCTACACAAGAAGTTACCGGATTGCTGCAGAGATGGAGCGAGGGTGATGCGGCTGCGCTTGAAGAATTAACGCCGCTGATTTACGCCGAACTGCACCGCATCGCCAAAAGCTATATGCGCCGCGAACGCGACGGACATACTTTACAAACTTCAGCGCTAGTCAATGAAGCATACATTCGGCTAATTGATTGGAAAACTGCCCGTTGGGAAAATCGCGCTCATTTTTTCGGCGTTTCGGCGCAACTTATGAGAAGAATTTTGGTTGATTTTGCCCGAAAGCGTCCGAAGATTGATAAAAAAATTGTTAATTATGTTTCGCTTGACGAAGCATTTACCGTAACGGCGGAAAAAGACGCAGATTTGGTTGCGTTAGACGAAGCGTTAAACGAATTGGCGACGTTTGACGAGCGCAAAGCAAGCGTCGTCGAACTAAAGTTTTTCGGCGGTTTGTCGGTCGAGGAAATTGCCGAGGTTCTGAAAATTTCCGTCGAAACCGTCATGCGCGACTGGAAGAAAGCGAAGTTTTGGCTCTATCGTGAATTGAGTGGCGAACGGTTATAATTGAAATTCGGAGGAAATCGAATTTATGCAAACAAATGTGCAGGAATTTTATACGCAAAATGTTTTGCCGATGAACGAGCAGGAACGGCTCAAACTCGCGGCGTTGATAATGGGCGACTTGTCGAACGGGCGGGAATTCAAGACGGCTAATCAAAATCAGCCGCGAAAAAAAAGCAGTATCCGAGGGTTATTCGGCAAAGGACGAAGCGGCGATCCGACGGGTGCGGACAATGAAAAAATTGACGTTGACTTGGCACGGCAATACGCTTCGACACACGAGGATGAATACTGATGTTTATTGATACTTCAGGCTTTTTTTGTTTATACAACGAAGACGAAATTCACCACGAAAAGGCGATTGATTATTACGATCAAGCCCGAATCCGCATTACAACGAGTTATGTTTTAGCCGAATATGTCGCGCTTACCTTGATTCGCGGTTCTTCGCGTCGTGACGCAATCGAGTTCAGCCGAAATGTTCTCGATGACGATGAAATCAAGATAATCTGGGTTGATGAAATTTTGCATCGCCGCGCCATCGAACTTTTACAGCAACGACCAGACAAAAAATACTCGCTGTGCGATGCCGTCAGTTTTATCAGATGATGTTACGCAAAATTAGAAAAAGACTGGAGCGCATCTATAAAGACGGCTTCGGTGTCAAGTCAAAACTAGACACATTTCTACTTTCTCGCCAATTTAGCAAGTAATTTTTAACTTGTAGTTCTTTGAAAATTAGTTCTTGGTTCATTTTCCTTTATTTTC
>JANPDZ010000559.1:0-3802 GCA_031431735.1 Acidobacteriota bacterium
ACGCACTCTACTGAATTTTGGTGTCCTCTCAGTATCTTTAATTCTAAGCCTGTTTCTGCGTTCCAAACACGAATTGTCTTGTCGTAAGAACCACTCACAATTCGCCGATCATCCGAACTGATGGCGACACTGTTTACGGGCAACTCATGACCTTGAAGCACTTTCAATTCTGCTCCCGCTTCTATATCCCAAATTCGAACCGTCCCGTCGTAACGACCGCTTATAATTCGCTGTCCATCATTACTGACGGCGACACACTCAACATTAAGAAGGTTTTTTGAAATAAATTCTTTCAATTTTGCCCCTGTTTCTATATCCCAAATACAAATATTTTCAAGAGAACCGCTAACTATCCAAAGACCGTCAGGACTGACAACAACACAGCTTAACGACCCCGCATTATCTTTCAACACTCTTAATTCCTCGCCTGTTCCCATATCCCATACGCTAATTGATTCATCATTAGAACAGCTCACAATCCGACAACCATCAGGACTGACGGCAACTGTCCTTACCAACTTATCATGCCCCTTCAACACCCTTAATTCTTTACCTGTTTCAATGTCCCATATGCGAATTGTCCGATCATCAGAACAGCTCAAAATCCAATGATCATCGTTACTAATGGCAACGCTTCGAACAATTCCTTGATGCCCCCTCAAAATGGCAATCTGTCCTGCCCCAAGATGCTGTGGCGGCGGACGTAATGACCGTATCCATCGAAATCCGGGTGTTTCAGTCTCTTTCTGCTCTCGCCATTTCTCAAGCAGTTGGTAAAGTTTTTCGCCATCTCTCGACCATGGACCGTCTTTTTCTTCATAGTGATTTGCTGCTTGCGGGCAGTCATACCACCAGCCGGAATTCCAGAGGCATTGAAAGAGAGCCTGCGGATAATCTTCGCGGTGGCGGGCGATGAAATGGATGTCGCGGCGCAGGGCTTCTTCCAACAGGCGAATGATACGCCGCTGAGGGCGTTCGGACGGGATTATCTTGAGTGCTTCGATAAAATCTTTGGCGAGTTCAAAGACCAATCCTGCGGCGGTTTTGGATTCGAGAAAATCGAGGTTGGTGTGAATCTGTTCAAGGCGTTCATAATCGCCGGATTGCCGGATTTGAAATGGAAATTCAGTCGCTTTGCGCCCGTTGGCGCGGCGGGCTGATTGGGGAAATTCGCCGACCCGGTTTCGATATTGTTCGGGTGTTTCGTGCCAGTAATCCTGACCGTTGAAATAATCAGACAAATGTTTATGAGCGCGTTGTTTGTCTGCGCCGTCTAAATACTTTTGCGCTGTTACTTCGCCCAATTGGCGATGATAAAAAGAAAGTAAGGCTGTATCGGCACCGGCGCGTTCGGTCAAATAAGGTTCGAGGTCGAAATAAAGCCGCGACCAGACGACGACGGGCAGAGAATCAACTTTGGGCGATTTCGGCGACCTGCGTTTGAAATCGCTCTTTATCTCATCATCCAGCCAAAGCACTTCGATCAGTTCGTCTTCGGTCAATCCGTAGCGTGCCGCCGCCAGATAACCCAAGGCACGTGAGACCATCATCGCACCGTGATTGGCTTCGCCCGAAAGCCGTTTGAACAGATCGCCAATAATGCCTTCGACATTTGCGGATAAAGGTTTTATTTCATCGTAAGAATGCCACAAACGCGCTTCTTCAAAGGCGAATTTGAGATAAAGCGGCAAGCCGTTGGCGGTAAATTTGTCCAAAATTTCGGCGCGTTGTTTGTCTTGAAGTGTTCTTTTTGCATCTTTTAGACATAAATCCAAAACCTCGCCGCCTTCGGTTTCGGGCATCGGGTTAAGTTGAATGATGTTTTCGTCGGGAAGTTTGCGCTCTAAAATCTTGAAATTATCATTGGGCAGAGTTGAAACAATCAGACGGACATTTTCGGGCAGTTCGCCCGGCAGCCATCTGAGATTTTGGGCGTTGTCAACTTCTGAAAGTTGATCGAGCGCGTCGAGCATTATGACCAGACGTTTTTCTTTAGTCGCAAGCGCGAGCCGTTTGGGAAATTCTTTGACAAGCTCGTTGTAATCCGCCGGAATTGTGGTTTCGTCGGCGGAATATTCAACGGAAATCTCTTGGCAGAGACTTTCCAGTAAAGCGCGAATGTCGGATGATTGGGGCGTTGCGCCGATGTATCGGACGATAAGTTTATCATTCGGATTTGATTTGCGGATTTTTTCGGCGGCATTTGCCATCAGAGCCGATTTGCCGGAACCGGATTCGCCCCACAAAGCAAACGGATGTTGGTCATTGGCGTTGACGTATTGTGCGATTGATTCAAGATAACTTGCCCGCCCGACAAAATTCTTTGCCCGGTCTTCGCCAAACTTTTCGTGCGCGTTTTTCTCTCTTTGGACGGCGGTGTCGCTTTTGATATTGGCAATCTCTTCGCGTATCACCCTTGCAAGCTGTCGCCAAACATCAACGCAAAGATTCTGCGATGCGTTTTCGTCATCGAGCAGTTTCAGGCAACCTTCCAGATCAGGCGGCAAAGTTCCAATATGGTCAGTGGTTATTAGTGTTTTTGAATCGGAATCATTAGCTACCCATTGCGCATCGTAATCGTGAACATTCTGTTTCGGCAGATTTTGACGTAAATGGTTTTTGAGGTTTTCGAGTTTTTTATCGGCAGTTTTGTTTGGCGATTGGTTTTCATCGAGTTCGATAAAATCTTTGGCTTTTGCTTGTCGCGGCAAATCTGTAAAGAGGTCATCTTTGTTGGCGATTTGACGGAAAAAGCAAAAGACATGCTCGTTTGCTTTTTCGCTCGTTAAGCCTTGAATGATTTCCTGTTCGGTCGCCGAGGCAATATATTTTGCCCACGTTTTTTCATCAAAATCAACAACGGCGTTTTCTAAACTTGCGTGCAGTTTTCGCTCGACCGTTCCCCAAACTTCGTAATCGGCATATTCATCAATGCGCGGCTGTAAACAAAAACTTGGCGGCACGGCATTGTCATCACGACTATACCAACCGTCTGGATTGTCTTCATCCCGGAGCAAAACCTTTTTGTCATCATCGTTGACATTTTTGATGATTTGCTCAAACTCTTTCGCGGGAATCTCTTCGGGCAGCGGACACCAACCGTATCTATCACCGAGCAAAACAATAAAATTCGGACGCGGCGTAACCCGTTGACAACGCTTGATCTCTTCCAGACAAATTTTCATCGTTTGCTGGTCGCGTCCGGCTTCCGCGCTGACACCCCAACGCAGATCAATCGCCTGAAACCGACAGCCGTTTTGCAGACACAATTCACGCAATTTGGGAAAGACATATTTTTGCAAAGCATTGCGTTCCGCGTGCAAATCGCTAAAGGTCGAACTGACAAAAATGCGAAATGTGTTTGCCATAATTGCACCTCGTTATTTATCGCGCCGTATTCTTTACAACAATAAGCAGGTTAGCATAAGTTTTGCGACATTTTTCTCTTAGTTCAGAGTCCACGCTTTAGCGTGATCCCGCCAGCGAAGCGCGGCGGGAATGCAAACTAAAGTTTGGACTCTGAACGAAAACATAATATCTCATTACTTTTGGTCTGGTGCTTAAAAGCTCACGCGCTACCACCCGCCGAAAAGCTGTTCGTATAAATGGCTTGCATCTTCATTTGCCGGAAAGCGATCATAAAGTTCGATTTTCTCGCCTGCAAAATCGCGCAGTTGGTAAATTGCTTCGGCAAACTTGGCACTGCGAATGATCTTGGATTCGACCAAAAACCGGTAAAACTCGCGGATGTCCGCCGCCAGTTGTTTGGCGTGATCCGCCCTCGCTCCGATCACTTTGCGCG
>JANPDZ010000560.1:0-6733 GCA_031431735.1 Acidobacteriota bacterium
AGGCAAACTTCTGATGCCGATGTTACGTCTTACGCCGGACGGAAAAGCGATTGAATATGTGGCAGATGCCAAAGAAGGAACGCAGATTTTGCGGCAAAATTTTGACGGCGGCGAACCAACCACGATTCTGGTTTTGCCAAAAGAAAAAATCTTCAATTTTGCTTGGTCAAAAAACAGAACGCGATTGGCAATCTCTCGTGGGCAATCTTACAGAGATGCAGTTTTGCTCACCGATTTTTGAGTGATTAAATCAGAAACCAGGCAGAAAATCTCGGAAGAAATTCTCATTTTGAGGACACTATTGCCGGGAAATCTGTAAATTATGTGTCCAAAATTAATTTTTTCCCATTTAAAAACTTTTTTTGCCGATCATTTTGAGAGTTTTCCACAAGCCCTGCCGTGGTTCATCAAAATCACGTGAATTCTTAAATTCGGAGACAAAAAAGCTTCCGAGGTTTTCCACAGAGTTATCCACAGGTGATCGGAAAATTTTTCCACAGTTTGTCCAAAAATGCCCGTAATATAAGGCCAAAATCTAAAGTATTTTCTACTTGACAAGAGAAAGAATGGGAGTAGAATCGAATCATAGTCAAAATGCTTACGGGCTTTTGACCGGCACAGGGAGAGGCGAGCAGAGCGGTGACGCATTGTTTGAGAGCAACGAAAGACGGAAGCGAGTTGCTATTACGCCCTGAATCGAAGCCGAAAGGCTTGGCTGACGAAAAGGTTGAAAAACTTTTTCCGAGTTGATCGGATAAAAACGAACAACACTTTTTGGCAAGGAACCACTGAAAAGTAGCAAAAGTCGCTCAGGAAGCGAAAGCGGAATGAGCCTCGTTGCCGGGAACGTAACCGGCGGTGGAGGAAAAGCCACCCCAACAAAAACCTATCGGCACGGCGTTTCGAGAGAAACGCAAACGAAATGTGAAAACAGATTGTGTGCTGACCGGAGATGCGCTCGCCGCGAGACTCTTCGGGATACAAAAAAATCGGCGAATCGAACGTGTACATGCGAGATTCGCCAACCTTAAATCAAATGCTTCGGCATTCAAATAAGGCAAAAAGAAAGTGTTATTTTGAGAAATCGAAGTAACACTTTCTTTTTTTATGTCTGGGCACTTCTTTTGCTAACTGGTCATAGAAATTCTACAATAAAAGTTTATGTTTATTGACCGCGTAAAAATCAGAGTAAAGGCAGGCGACGGCGGCAACGGGGTGACGGCTTTCCGGCGCGAAAAATTCGTTCCGCGCGGCGGACCTTCGGGCGGCGACGGCGGCAACGGCGGCAGCGTCTGGCTCGAAGCCAGTGAAGGCTTAAATACGCTGCTTCATCTGCGCTATAATCCCGAACACAAAGGCGAACGCGGACGGCACGGCGAGGGTTCGAACCGGCACGGCAAAGAAGGCGCGGACATCACGGTTCAGGTTCCCGTCGGAACACAGGTTTTCGATGTCGAATCGGGCGACCTTGTTTTTGATTTTACGGAAGCCGGGCAACGATTTCTGGCAGCGCAAGGCGGCAAAGGCGGTTGGGGCAACCAACATTTCGCGACGCCGACGCGCCGTGCGCCGAAGTTTCACTACACAGGGCGCGAAGGCGATGAAAAAGAATTTCAGCTCGAACTGAAATTAATTGCCGATGTCGGACTGGTCGGTTTTCCGAATGCCGGAAAATCAACGCTCATTTCGGTCATTTCCGCCGCCAAACCGAAGATCGCCGATTATCCTTTTACAACCTTAGAACCGAATCTAGGCGTGGTTGATCTCGGCGATTTTAATACTTTTGTCGTCGCCGATATTCCCGGACTGATCGAAGGCGCGTCCGAAGGTGCCGGACTTGGCGACCGTTTTTTGCGGCACGTCGAACGCACCAAGCTAATGCTCCATCTGGTTGATGTTTCTTCGCTTTCCGAGCGAGATCCGGTCGAAGATTACGAGATCATCAATCGCGAGCTGGCAAATTACGACGAAAATTTAGCGACCCGACCGCAGATCATTGTCGCGACCAAACTCGATGCTTTGGACGACCCCGAAAGATTGGAAATGTTGCGCGAACGCGCCGAAAAAGACGGCAAAGAATTTCTGGCAATTTCTGCCGTGACGAATCTCGGTACCAAAGAACTTATTTCGGCAGTCGCCAAAAAATTGCAGGACATCAAACAAACGGAAATTGAGTTGAGCGAGCAGACGAATGATCAAAGATTTATTTGATATGCGGATGAACGACGGTTCGAGGCATTTTGTTGATATGCCGGAAGCCGTCTTTTTTGACGAATTTGCCGACCACGTTGAAAAGCTCGAAGGCGCAAGTATTACCGAATTTATCACAGACGGCGTTTTGGAAATGTGGCTCGATTTTGAATTTCGTGGGCATTTTTTTTCGGTCAATAATCAATTCGGTGATTATTGGTTTTTTGTCCGAGACCTGAATTGTGCGGACGAAATTTTGCTCGAAGTAATTGGTCATTTTCGTAAACTTCTGGAAAAATGAAGCCAAAGAATCTGGAAAAATGGGAAAAAATACGAGCCGCAGGAAAAAGAAAATTTATCCTGAAATATGGCGGCTTGATTCTCGGTTTGATAGGCATAGGAATAGTCGGTCAGATTTTTATGATTACCATAAATTTCATAACAAACGATTTTAACTTCTCTTTTTTCGACAAGAGTTTCCAATTTACCTTGATTTCCAGACTTGTGAGTGCCTTCCCGATAGGTTGTTTGTGGGGCTGGATAATGTGGAAAATTACCGAACAGAGTTATTTGAAAGCTATACTAAAATCAAAATGAACCGATGGAAAGATGAGGCAAAAACAACTAGAAAAATGGGAAGAAATCCGCGCCAAAGGAAAAGGTGAGTTTATCCTGAGAAATGGCGGCGTGATTTTCGGTCTGATTTTCATGGGAATAATCTTTCCAACTATGAAATTTATTATTGGATTTATTTCAAGCAATTTTACTTTTTCATTTTTTGATAAAGACTTTCAGTTTGGAGTGATTTTCGGTCTTATGGTTGCTTTTCCTGTCGGTTGTTTGCAGGGCTGGCTAATGTGGGAATGGACGGAATGGGGCTATCAAAGGGCAAAAAGAAAAGCAAAATGAAACGAATTGCATTTTACGGTGGCTCGTTTGACCCGCTTCATAATGGACATTTGACGATCGCGCACGCATTGAGCGAACAGTTTGAACTCGACGAATTTGTTTTCATTCCCGCTTTTCACGCGCCGCACAAAAAGGATAAAAAACCGACTTCGGCGTTTCATCGGTTTGCAATGCTTGTGTTGGCAACAAATGATGAATCAAAAATAAAAGTTTCAAAAATGGAACTCGATGTTCCCGAAAAGCCTTATTCATTTGAAACTCTTGAAAGATTGAAAACCGAATTACCCGATGTGCAGATATTCTTTGTGATGGGTGCTGATTCGTGGCAAGAGATCACAACCTGGCGCGAATGGGAAAAAGTTTTGACACTCGTCAATATCATCATCGTCACGCGCCCCGATTACGAGATCGGTTTTTCGCATATTACTGATGAAATTCGCGAACGGATCATTGATTTGCGAGGGAAATTTCCCGCAAAGGCGCAAAGCCGCAAAGGAAACGAAAAATCCCAAATCCCAAATCCCAAATCCCAAATCTATATAACTGACGCGGTGCAAATTGATGTTTCAGCGACGGAAATCCGGCAGAAAATTAGGGAGAACACAGACGATTGGCACAAAGATGTGCCGAAAGAGGTTGCAAAATACCTCGAAAAATATCAGATTTATAAATGATGGAACAAATACAGGAAAAAACTTTACAGCGCGAAAGCATTTCGATCGAGATCGAACAAACCTCAACGCCTTTCGCCGAACTCGACGAAAACGTCCGCCTTGCACTACACTCGGCAAGCGAGAAAAAAGCGTTTAATCTGGTCGCGCTCGATCTGCGTGAAGTGGCGAGCTTTACGGAATTTTTTATTATCGCGAGCGGTTCAAACCAGCGGCAAGTTCAGGCGATTGCCGACGAGATCGAAGAACAACTCAAAGCGCAACTAAAATCGCGCCCCGTTCGAACCGAAGGTTATTCGACGGCAGATTGGCTTTTGATGGATTACGGCGATTTTATCGTTCATATTTTCGAACAAAAAGCACGGGAATTCTATGATTTGGAACGATTGTGGCGCGATGCGAGAAAAGTTGATTTACCCGAAAATATTTAGACCACAAAGACACAAAGAACACAAAGTTTTTTTATTCTTTGTGTCCTTTGTGTCTTTGTGTTGAATAAATTATGAAATTTCGCTTTCTTTGGGTCGGCAAAACAAAAGACAAAAATTGGCGGGCGTTGCAGGAAGAATATTTCGCGCGCCTGTCGCATTTTGTGCGCTGCGAAATTGTTGAAATTAAAGATAGTACAAAAGAAATCGAGGGCAAACTAATTCTGGACAAGCTGAATCAAAGCACATTCGTCTGTCTATTGGACGTGAAGGGACGCTCGATTTCTTCGCATGATTTAGCCGCTAAGATAGAAAATTGGCAAAATCGAGGACTAAAAGAAGTAACTTTTATCATCGGCGGAGCCGAAGGCATCGCCTCTGAGGTTGTCGAAAGGGCGGATAATAGTTTATCCTTGTCGTTTCTGACCTTTACGCACGAAATGGCGCGTGTCGTGATGTTAGAACAACTTTATCGAGCATATACAATTATAAAAGGGTTTCCATATCAAAAATGAGTGAACTGAACTTGAAAGAAACTAAAGAAAAACTTATCGTCGAGCGCGAAGGGCTTTTGAAAAAACTGAAAGATAACGATCTTTCAACTGACGATTCTGAAACACCTGATCCGGTTGATCTGGCAGTCAGGAACTATTCCAAAAACTTGATGCTGGCGGTTTCAGAAAACGATAGCCGTCAATTAATTCTAATCAATGAAGCATTAGAACGTATCGCGGACGAAGAATACGGAACGTGCCAGAATTGCGAAAAAGAAATCAATCAGAAACGCCTCGACGCGATTCCGTGGGCGCGTTATTGTTTGAGCTGCCAGGAACTTGTCGAAAAAGGTTTATTGGAAGAAGATTAGAAAGTGAAAAAGTGAAAAAGGGTAAGCAAACGTTCAAAAAGTCTGTCTGTTTGTGCAGCAAAACTTTTTGGACGTTTGTTTTCACTTTTCCACTTTAAAGCTATGCTTCAAAAAATTTACGATTCCCTTTTAACTCTCGTTTATCCCCAAATCTGTCAAGTTTGTAATGAATCGGTTGAAAATTCGGCCGACGGTGTAGTTTGTCAAAAATGCTGGCGAAAAACGCGCATTTTTGAAGGAAACGAAACACTGTGCGTTAAATGCTCGGCATTCTTGCAGGAAAAACCTCCCAATTTTCAAACCTTTTGCCACCTCTGCGATGAACATTTTTACGATGCGGCACGCAGCGTCGGACTCTATGAAAACGGGCTTGCCGCTTCCGTTATCTATCTCAAACGCGAGCCTTTTGTCGCCGGAAATCTACAACAACTTTTCGTTTCCGCTTTTGAAAACTCGCCTTTTCAAGATGCGACCGTGATAATTCCCGTGCCGCTTTCAAAAAAGCGTTTTTTGGAACGCACGTTTAATCAGGCGGAAGTTTTGGCGGAAATCTTATCTGCAAAAAGCGGTCTGAAAATTGATAAACAAAGTCTTGCGCGAAAGATCCATACGCCGATGCACCGCGCCGCGATGGACCGACGAGCGCGTGAATTAACCGTTGAAAACGTTTTTGAAGTAAAGCGTCCGCGATTGATCGAAGGCGAAAACATCTTGCTAGTTGACGACGTTTTCACATCCGGCGCAACCACATCTTTCTGCGCCAAAGCCTTAAAGAAAAAAGGCGCGCAGCGAGTTTATGTTCTAACCATTGCCCGCGCGATTTGAAGGGATGAGGGATTCTGAGGGATGAGGGATGAGGGATGAGGGATGAATTTAAAGCATTGCTTGTTTCTGCATCTTTCATCCTTTTCCTTTGATTCATAAAACAATCACACAGCGGCGGATACCGACCGATTGTATTATTCATCCCTCATACCGTATGGCAGAAGTTAAGGAAATTTCCGCACAGGCGGCGGATACCGACCGATTGTATTATTCATCCCTCATCCCTCATCCCTCATCCCTTTTTTCATCCCTCATCCCTTTTTTCATCCCTCATCCCTTTTTTCATCCCTCATCCTTCATCCCTAAATTACGGTGCATCATAATTCGGTGCGGATAAATCGCCGTTTAAACCGAATTGGGTAATCAAAAACGTGCCGTTTGAACTTCGCACAACATACCAAACGCCGGTTGACGGCCGGAACACGCCGATGTCGTCTCTGCCGTCGCCGTCATAATCGCCAACGACCGGAACATCGCCGCTGACGCCCCAATTCGTTATCTGAACTGCGCCGTTCGAACTCTGCAAAACATACCAAACGCCATTGCGGAAAACAGCTTGATCGGTCTTAAAGTCGCCGTCAAAATCGCCCTGTGCCGTCACGTCACCGTTTGATCCGAACGCGACTGCGCCGAACGCGCCGTTATTGCTGTTTAAGCGATACCAAACGCCGTTGCTCGGTCGAAACAGCGAGATGTCGTATTTACCGTCGCCGTCATAATCGCCCGGCGCAGGCACATCGCCGTTTAATCCGAATTGCTGAACGACCGCCGCAGCGTTCGATGAATTCAGGCGATACCAAACGCCGGTTGACGGTCGAAAAACGGCAAAATCAGCTTTTGCATCG
>JANPDZ010000561.1:0-3955 GCA_031431735.1 Acidobacteriota bacterium
GATTCTTCCAATAATTCTTCATCATTAGGTTATTTCAATTCAGATTATTCAATTAACATTTTTTCATAATTTTGATGTTGTAGAGCAATTTCTCTAAAAATTTGATTCTATTTTATAATTTCTTCTTTTAATGATTCGACAGTTATCATATCCATGGCGGTTTTTCCTCATTTAAATTGAAATTAGTGTACAAAAATTCTTTTTGAAAAGATTGTTTTGTACTTTCAAATCTTATAACAAGTTGGTCAGTATTTTCAAGCTTTAGGTTAAAATTCCCTTCTAATTATCCGACTCATCAAAACTGCCTCCTCAGTCGGACTTGAGTAGAAATTGGGTCGGCTTCCAATTTCACAAAATTTATTTTTTTTATAGAAATTTAGAGCTACTATATTTGAATGCCGGACCTCTAAAAAAATTTTCCTATTATTTATTCTATCTAAATTGTTTATTAAAACTTCGATTAACATTGAACCTAAATTTTTGTTTCTATGTGAATTTGCTATTGCAATATTGTAAATCTCTGCCTCTATGTCTATTTCTTTAGCTATTTCTAAAGTTGTTGTATTTACTTGGTATCGAGCTATTAAAAAGCCACATTTAACTTTTTCTTCTAAAATAATTAAATTAATTGAGTCTTCCCTTAGTATTTCATCTAAATAATCCTCTTTTGACCAGTTTTCTAAATTACATTCAATTTCCAGATCTTTTACAAAATCAATATCCTTTTTGGCTAATTTTTGAATTTTTATTGTCATTGATGACACCTAGTTATTATCAGACGCGTTGCTGGTCATAGCCGGAAGCGGTCGCTATAATATTTGCATAACTGCCTTCGATTTGAATAATTTTCAAATTTTTAAATTGATCTTTGTCTATAGATGACAGAGTCTCTTCCAATAATCGTGCTAATTCAAATGTTAAAATAACTGTGAGTTCGTATTGTCTCGCATATAAAAAGATTTTATAAATAAAATCCAGGTAGCTCATTTTTTTTTCAACTTTCTGCCCAAAGACAATATCAGCGTCATACTCTCCATACCCATTATAGAAAACATCCCCGGCTAAATTCTGAAATGCAGTTATGACATTATTGTTAAAAGAGCTTTTTACACACATGGCTTCAAAAATGGATAGCTCAACCACCTCTTTTTTCAAAGCATTGCCTATTCCCAAAGCCAAAGCCATCCCAATTCTGATACCGGTCAAACTTCCCGGACCATTTGAAACACAGATCTTTTCAATTTCATTTCTGGAAATATTATTTTTATCAAGCAACATATCAAGATTTTCAAGGATACTATCCGATCGTAATAACACTCCTGTTCCAATAAAATTATCAATTTCCCTTCCCTCTTCTATCAAAGACAGACTGCCGCCATTAATCGCAGTTTCCAAGCCGATAATTACTTTTCGCATCGTCTCTTTTGACATTAAATATTCTAACTGAGTCTTAACGCATCATAAATTCTTCTGATTGATGGTTTCATACGAACAAAAACACTACCAATCTGATAATAAATCCGCGACCTGTTATCAAAACTTCCCTCCATATCAATTGTCGCCTGAATTGCATTAGGCGGAAAACGTTTTTTTATCTGTGCCCATAATTCCTTTTTATCTCCAAGTATTGTATGAATCGGCCTCAACCACACGTCCGCCGACCATTCTTTTTCTAATGCCTTTACCAACCAGACCGGAATATTTTTTGTTTCTTCCGCAATCGGTAATTCTGAGACATCCAGATCATAATATCTGTGAACTAACCCAATCGTTTGACAGATCCATTGCCGCCGTCTTTGACTGACAATTCCCAAACATCGCTCCCAATCAAAATCTGCTTTATTATTCTCAATCAAATAGTATATATCTAAAAGCCTCTCTTTATACGCTCCGCCGTCAGTTAGCCAATGAACAACTAAGACACGCAAATGATCTTCCGGTCTTAAAACTCTGATCGGCACATCATCAATCAATACAAGTTTGGAATTCTCAAACAAATCATCAAAACTTACCGTATCCAAATGCCTCAATCCGTTGTGCAAATCAATATTAAATTGCCGTGCATCTTCAGAAAGAACCAATTCAGAGCATTTCTTATACAATTCAGTCGAAACGCATAAATCTATATCACTGTAAAATCTTTGATGCTTTTTGGGATATTCTCTCGCAATTGCCCAACCTTTTATCAAAATCGGTTCGATATTATTTTCTCGAAATAATTTGAACGCCTCTTTTATTTTTTCCTCATACAGTTTAGATCGCAACAATAGCCAACGCTCTTCATTTTTACCTTCAATATCCTCAAGACCCGAATTACTAAACATAAAAATTGGAAAGAGTAGTGAAGATACAACCGATCTTCACTACTCTTTTAATATAAATATTTTCAGATAAATTACGGAGCACAAACACCTAAAGGGTTACAATTAAGAGGGTTCGGACACATGGTCTGTGCTACGCAATCACCCGCACCCACACAAGCACAGGAAGTTGATGCCAGAACACTTGTCGGGGCAGTCAAAGACGCGATCAACGGCAGAGCAACAACTGTTGCCAAACCAATCTTTTTGATAACTTCGCGGCGCGAACGTCCGGCAAAATCGGATTTAATACTTTTTTCTAAAAGCTTTTTATCATTCAATTGGTCAATTGCCAACCAAATCAATTCTTCGTGAACGGCTGTCCCGACCTCATTTTCAAATAACGCCGTAATATCCATTATCGAATTATTACCATCACAAGACTTCCAGATAAATGCCGCCGTTTGATTTAAGCAATGAGCCTTATTACTGTTTAGATCATAGACCAATACTTCATCAGTAGTTTCTTGGATGACCAATCCTTCTTTTCGGGCTACAGGGATTTGTGAACTCTTCATTGTTTCCTCCTAAGTTTAGACAAAAATATTTTTTCAGTTTTTTTCAGTTTTTTTCAGTTTTTATAACATTAATAAAGCATTAAAAAGCCTTATTTTCAAAGAAACTCAACAACTTTATTGCAAAATCTTTAGCTTCGCCTCTTTTAGTTTTGACGATTATGGCACTATTTACAATTTTATTCAAGACCTTTAATGATAATTGTGGGTTATATCTGATCGGAATAGTATGAGATAGCATTTCAAAGACTGCTGAACCTTCACTTAAAATCTGCGGTTGCCATTTCGCGCCCGACTTAAATTCAGTCAAAAGTACCATTCCAATCGGTAGCGGCTCAATACCTCTGACACCTCCAAAGGATTCAACCGGAAATTCAACTTGTTGATGTTCGTCAATCAGACCGCGGATTGACAGTGTTTTTGGAAATGGATGAACAGAACCGTTCTCATCCAGAACCGCATAGTCATCAGAATAATACTTTGCACCCAATTTAGTCAACTCTTTTATGAGAGTTGTTTTCCCTTGAAAGCTACTGGCGGGTATCATAATTGCCTTTCCTTTCCATCCAACTACTCCGGCATGCATGAAAACTCTCGATTCGGCGAATTCGGCAATTGTTACTCGAATTTGGAAATCAAAATAATTTAAGAATATTTTTTTATCATTACCGGCAGTTACTTTTTTTCTTCCGTTGTATAAAACATATTCGAACTGATTATTTTGCCGAATTGAAAAAGTATATTTTGCTTGATTATACCCAATGGTCTCAAATCCATTTGGAAGTAATAATTTTACCCTTTCGGCAATTTCCCCAATCAGGCCTTTTTTGCTTGAGAAAATTCGAATTCTTACACCATATGCTTCGAAGGCTATCCAATTTTCCGGCGAAATTGATTTATTTATCCTAAATTGTGTCATTATTTATAGTTTTTAATTCGACTTTGTTAGATCAACTTTATTTTGAAAACATGCTCCGAAAGCCAAACATTACCGCCGGTAAATTCGCCCAATTGGCAGAAATAATGGGTGTGAACGAGCGTCTTATACGTATTTTTTAGCTAAAACCAGACTGAATTTTT
>JANPDZ010000562.1:0-7221 GCA_031431735.1 Acidobacteriota bacterium
TGCCATGAGCGCAGGGCGCGAAAATGGCGTTTGTCAGACTCGGAACGTCGAATTTAACAGGACTTTTTCGCGTTGAAGCAACGCTCATGGCAAGCCGAGGATGCCTTGCGCTCCAGTCATTGTGCCTTAGTTTTCTTTGAAAATAACTTTTTACTGAGGTATCAATCCTTCAAAATTCCGCGTGAAATGATGATTCTCTGCATTTCACTGGTGCCTTCGTAGATGGTCGTGATGCGTGCATCGCGGTAATATTTTTCGACGTTGTAATGACGCGAATACCCGTTGCCGCCGTGGATCTGAATCGCTTCGGCGCAGACACGATTCGCAGTTTCCGATGCAAAGAGTTTGGCTTGGGCGGAAAAAACGCCGATCTGTTTATGATTAGCGTCCTTCATCGCGGCGGCGCGAAGTGTCAGCAATCTTGCGGCTTCGATTTCGGTTGCCATCGTCGCGAGTTTCATCTGAATCGCTTGATGTTCGGCGATCGGTTTGCCGAAAGCCACGCGGTCTTTTGAGTATTGCAGAGCTTCATCGAAGGCCGCTTGTGCGACTCCGACCGATAGCGACGCAATACCGATTCTGCCATTATCGAGACTGCTGAACGCGACTCTTAAACCTTCGCCGACATTGCCCAGGATATTTGCTTTTGGAACTCTTGCATCGGTAAAACTCAGTTCGGTGGTCTGCGATGCGCGTTGCCCCATTTTATGTTCTACGGAAGAAACCGCCAAACCTTCTGTTTCTTTCTCAACGATGAACGCGGTTACTTCCTTTTTGCCGTTATTTTCGCCCGTCACCGCCATTACAATATGTGTGTCAGAATATCCGCCGTTTGTGACCCACGATTTTGTGCCGTTGATAATGTAATTATCGCCGTCTTCGATTGCGCGGGTTTTAAGATTCGAGGCATCGCTTCCGGCTTGCGGTTCGCTAAGACAAAATGCGCCAAGTTTTTCGCCTTTCGCCAACGGAACGAGAAACTTTTTCTTTTGATCTTCTGTTCCATAACGCAAAATCGGGTAACAACAGACCGAATTAGTGACTGAAACTATCACCGCAACCGAAGCATCAGCACGGGCGATTTCTTCGAGCGCGACAGCGTAAGAAACCGTATCAAAACCCGCGCCGCCGTATTCTTCGGGAATGATCATTCCCAGGATTCCGAGTTCGGCTAACCCCGTGAGTTGTTCAAGCGGAAATTTTTCTGCTTCGTCGTATTCACGGGCGCGCGGCGCAATTTCGTTTTCTGCAAATTCACGAACCGACGTGCGCACCATTTGTTGCTCTTCGTTTAATTCAAAATTCATAAATTTATTCAATTCTTGAAAGAGTGAAAAAGTATAAAAGTGAAAAAGTGAAAAAGTCGGTTGATATTATTCAACTAAACTTTTTCACTTTTAAACCTTTTCACCTTTTCACTTTTATACTTGCGCACGCCATCTCAACACTTCTTCGCGCAGAATCGGATTTTGTTGAAAACTGGCGGTTTGACCTTGCGCGGCAGTGGCGCGTTGAATGTGCCAATACGAAAGTCCGAGTTTGCCGATCGAACGCAAATATTTGTTTCGAGCACTGAATTTGCCGGAAAATATGCTACCGATCAGCCAGCTCAGCGAATGAAATACGGAAGTTGCAATTGTTAAATGTTCTTGGGGAATTAACCCTCTGGCGACATCAATCGCCAACATTTCTTGCAAAATTTTGTTTTGCCGACGCATAATGTAAATCGCAAAAATGATAAAGCCCAAGAACAATGGAACTTCTAAGACGGCATAACCCAACAAGAAAGCGCATAAGCCTTCTAAGTTTCCGGTCATACTGATGTATTCACAAATCCAACCGATGTCTAAATCCTTGAGTAATTTACCTGCAAATACCGCCATTCCGTTCCAAAGCGCGTGAAGACAAACAGCCGCAAGATATCCGATGACTGGAAACATTAAACGGATCGGCATTTTATGCGATTCCCTCGAAATTCCGCAACCGATTCCCGTCATCGCCGTAAATGAAGCATGGGCAAATGGTGATAAAATTCCGCGAATCCCGAACAGTAATAAAAGCCCGATAATTCCGCCGCCATTTAGTCCGCGACCGTAATAAAGTATATTTTCAACCGTCGCAAAACCGAGTGCTATCACTCCTGCAAAAACAATTCCATCTAAAATATCGTCGAAATATTTTCTGAAAAAGACCAGCAGTAATAACAAGCCAAGCCCCTTTGAGCCTTCTTCAAAGATTGGCGCAGCGACAACTGCCATCACCGTATCGCCAAAATCAGGGTTTGTCGCGATTGCCGCTCCGATCCCGACAATCGTATTCGCAAAGAATGAAAATACGATTGAAACAAGCGCACCCCAGGCAAAAGCCAATGCTAACAGCCAAATCGGTTCCGGGTCATAACGATCAAGCAGTATAAACGGAATGATATAAAACATCATCGGGATAAAAGCGACAAATGTCACCACGACCGCCGTAACCGGTCCGACGGAGAGTAACATTATCGCAACCACCAACAGCAAACAAATTAAAAGTCCGATGCTTCCGATCGCAATTCCAATATATTTTGCTGTCTGGCTTTTTTCGGGTTCGGGAAAATATTGCGGCGGCGGTCCGCCCATTCCCAGATTTTGAAGAGAATTGCGCAAATTTAACGAAGGATCCTCAAAAGCCCGCGTCGGTTGAGGCGCATAAAAATCCGATGTGTTTGATGGAGGCGGATACGGCATCGTCCCTATTGGCTGAATATTTGGTGCGACTTGCGTTAATTGACTTTGAGGTTGTGAATCAGGCACATAATATTGCGTTGCCTGACTTGATTGATTAACTTCCGGAATATGAAGTTGGGTCGCCGCGCTTTGTTGATTAACGTCTTGCAAAACACTGGTTTGTTCATTTGATGAAACAAAATCACCGATCTCAATCAACGAATCGATGCCGTTTTTCCCAAATTGGATTTGGTCGCCTGCATTTAGTTTAACTGTTTGGATCTTTTTGCCATTAAGCAAAGTGCCGTTGGTGCTCGAATTATCAGTCAGATAAAACCCGTCGGGTTTGGCTTCGATATAGCAATGTTCCTTTGATGCGATTCTTTCCTTGAGCGGATCAAATCTGATGTTACACCTTTCACCGCGACCAATCGTCAAAAAACCGTCGGTCAATTCAAATCGTCGTCCGGCAAGCGAGCCGTTCTGAATTTTCAATGCCAGTTTCATATTGCAATCTTAGAAATAAAAAATCCAAAGTCAAGTCTTTCAAATTACTTGGCTTTGGATTTTCAAATTAAAGTTCACCTTACACAATTTAAGAAATGTTACCGCAAAGGTCGCAAAGGTCGCAAAGTTTTTTGAAATATCGTTTGACAACTCTTCATTTTCAATCGAAACAATCTTTTTTGATTAAAAAAGGCAGTGCGGTTTGGATGTTTTCATCGGAATAGAGGTTTAATCACACGTTTTGTCAATCCTTTTTTACTTTGCGTCCTTAGCGTCCTTTGCGGTGAAAAATTTTCCAATCTGCGAAAGGTGAGTTAAAGAACAGTTAATTTTTTTATGGTTGAACTGAAGTCGGCGAAGGCGTGTCGCCGGATTGACCAAAGACACGAGCCGAAAACGCACTGTTTGAACTATTCAAACGATACCAGACATTATCGCTCGAACGGAAAACTGCAATATCCGCTTTGCCGTCGCCGTCGAAATCTGCCGGAATCGGCGTATCGGTCGAAAGTCCGAACCGAGTAACGGAGACCGAATTCGTAAACGTATTCAGAACATACCAATTACCTTCACTCGGACGATAAACCGCCAAATCCGATTTTCCGTCACCGTCAAAATCACCCGAAACCGGTTTGTCGGTTGAAATTCCCCATTGTGCAATTAACGGAATGCTCGACGAACTTTGAAGAATATACCAAACGCCGGTCGAAGGTCGGAAAATCGCCAAATCTGCTTTTCCGTCGCCTTCATAATCGCCTGTAAAGGCTTTGTCGGAACTTAAACCCCATTGAGTAATCCGAATTCCCAAAGTGCTTTGGGCGATATACCAAACGCCCGTTGAAGGTCGAAAAACCGCAATGTCTGTTTTGCCGTCCGAATCGTAATCGGCTTCGACCGGAATATCACCGGACACGCCAAATTGATTGGCGCGAAAACCGCTCGTGCTTCCCAAAATATACCAAACGCCCGTTGATGGGCGGAAAACCGCTAAATCTGATTTACCGTCGCCGTCATAATCGCCCGTCACAAGTTGATCGCCACTCAAACCGAAATTGGTTTCGGCGTAACTATTATTTGAACTTTTTTCAATCTTCCAGGTTCCGGTATTCGGCGTATAAACCGAAAGATCGGTTTTGCCGTCGCCGTCAAAATCGGAGATCGAATTTTTCAGCGGTGCGTTTGCTTGCGTAACATCAAGAACTACTAAACCAAAACTCAAATCTCCCGCCAAAACTTTATTTTCACCCAAAAAAGGATAAACCGCCCAGTTGCCATCGTAGGTTGTCGGCAGAGCATTTTGCAGATTGACGCTTCCGCAAACAATGTCCCAAGGCTCATCACTCAAACTCAAAGCGTTGGTTTCGGGAGCAAAAGTTGATTGAAACGTATCATATTGCCCGATTCGTTTTGGCATTGCCGGATTGGAAATATCAAATACCTGCAAACCAGCCTGATACCACGCAACATAAAGTTTGTTGCCCATCACGACCGGATTGTGCGGCGTGACGGCATTGAGGCTCAAACCGTTCATTGTCAGACTATTGACAAGTGTCGGCGCGGCGGGATTTGTAATATTATAAACCCGCACATCGCCCGAACCGTTTGAAGTTTCGCGGCAGCTGTATAGAAAATTTCCGTCCTCACTTGAATAGCTGCTATGCATACTGTTGCCGGCGGTTATGCCGCTCGCATCTTCGATGAAACCTTGCAAAACGGGTGCGGTTGTTGCGATATTTGAAATATCGTAAATTTCCGTTCGCGCTCTGTTTGAACCGTTTCCCCAACCCGAGGTGAACATTCGGTTTCCGCGAATGTGCATCGCGTGAACCCATTGAATTTCAGTCGGATTTATGTCGCGCACAAAAACCGGCGCGGCGGGATTGGTGACGTTTATAACTCGCAAGATTTTATTACTTGTGCTGTTGAAGTTTTCAATCAGAAATGTTTGTCCATTTTGGCTAAAAACCATCATTTCGTGAATTCCGAGAAAACCGTTTCCGTGAGTCGAATCAACCGTTCCGAGCAAAACCGGACTATACGGATTGGTTAAATCAACGATATGAACGCCAACTCCGGAGGCTGTCCCGCCGGCTCCGAAATAGCCGCGATTTCCAACGACGATAGCTTCCAGAAATTGCTGATTATTCCCCGGATTATACCAATTCGCTAAAACGGGTGCTTCAGGATTAGTAATGTCATAAATAAAAGCACCCCGGCAATTGTAACTTCCCTGCACGGCGATATTTCTGTCAGCAAAAATATCAGAAAACTTCCACGCTGATGTGCCGCTGGTGCAAGTCGGTGTAATCCGCGAGCGAAGTCTGACCTTTTGTGCCGAAACATCTGCGCTTAAAACAAATACAGATAAAATAAGTACTGTTAAAACGGCTAAAACTCTCATTTTCTTAAAATATGTTAAATTCATTGGTCTCCAAAATTGGGATGAAATAAAAAAATTGCAGAAATAGCATTTTACTCATTTCCGAATAAAAAACAAGGATAAAATGCCATTATATCCGATATTATTGGTTAAATTTATGAACCCGTTTGTGATGCGTCCTTAATAATCAGATCGAAAGTGCCGGGCGCGACCTTCTTAAATCGACGATTACGATTCAGCGAAACAGCGATTGAAATCGTCGGGTTTTCGCCCTTGAATTCAAATCCGCCTTCAACGAGCATATTGAAAAGTTCGTTGACATGAAGAGGTCTCTGATATTCGCGTAAAAGTAAAATACACGCCTGCGTGATCGTTCGTTCAGTAAAACGATGGCTCAATGGTTCAATGTTCGATCCGATCGAAGGAATATTTCGCGAATTATTAATATATGAAACTTGATTATTGCGATAATTATTAGGCGGTTGATGATTCTGATTGTTGTAATTATCGTAATTATTCTGATTTAGATTGTTTTGATTCAGATTGTTTTGATTCATTCGCGGCGAAGAGCGTTTGATGTCTTGCGGAATATCGTAATCGTCGTCAACTTGAAAGTTTTTCGGGAGATTCCAAAGCTTTCCCGAACGCATCGTCGCGAGAAGGCTGTATATTGCCTGTTCAGTTTGAGCCGCACTGTTTTCGAGGGCTTCAATTTCCTGATGCAGACGGCTTGATTCCGCCTCAACCTCGTTCAATCTGGTGATCAAACGCTGTTGAGCATTGCGAGTCTGCCGCAAACTTTGTTCGAGCGTTGCAATCAAATTTTCATCTAGCATAGTCTGAGTAGAGAGTGGAGAGTAGAGAGTAGAGAGTAAAAAGTCTGATGACTCTCCACTCTCCACTCTCCACTCTCCACTCTATTTATTCCTTTCAATCATGTAACCCGGAATGTCTTCCAAGCCTAAACGATACTCTGTTTTCATTAAAACTTCAAGATTTTTTCGCGCTTTTTCTGCGTAAGTATAAGCGCGGCGGCGTGTTTCCTCAATAGTTTCGGCGATTTCGAGCCTTTCGAGCAGAACTTCCCTCGAAATATTTGAATAATCGCCATCGTGCATTATTCGCTCAATATCCTTTTTTAATGCCGGTTCTTTCTTGACCAATAATATCAACGGCAAGGTTAATTTGCCTTCAAGCAGATCTGCGCCCGCCGCTTTTCCAAGAATTTCTTCGTCGGCAATGAAATCCAAAACGTCGTCGGCAAGTTGAAACGAAATGCCTAGATTCATACCGTATTCGCGCAAAGCGATTTGCTGTTCTTGCGACGCGCCGCCGAGAATCGCACCAATCTCGCAGCAAGCCGAAAAAAGAAAAGCCGTTTTGCGCTGCAAAATATCGAAATATTCGTCCTCTGATATGTCCGATCGTCCGAGCATTGTCAGTTGCAACAATTCGCCTTCGGTCATTTTCCGAGTAAGACGCGTTAATATGTCGAGAATTTCAAGACTTCGTTCCTTAAGCGAGGTTTCAAACGCCGACATATACAGCCAATCCCCCATCAATACCGCCGATTGATTTCCGAATCTTGCATTGACCGACGTTCGATTGCGGCGTGTGTCGGCGTTATCA
>JANPDZ010000563.1:0-4392 GCA_031431735.1 Acidobacteriota bacterium
GAAAACCCTTATTTGATAGAAAAATCGTTCAATCGCTGAATTTGTAGTTTTGTAAGTCATTGAAAACAAAGAATCTCAAAAATGGTAAAATTCAATTTTAAGACCCAAAACTGCTAAAAATGACTTTTCGGAGTGGACTCAATACTTTGTAAATTAAGTTTTCTGATATTTTTTAACGCAGAGAGCGCAGTGAACGCAGAGGAGATATTTAACAATCATCCTGTAAATTCAAGTATTAATAAAAAACTCTGCGATCCCTGCGGTCTCTGCGTTAATATTATAAAACTTAAAAGTTGCTCTATTTAATTTCCGTCGAGCTTCAAAGGTTTGTCAACTTTCGGGCGCGTCGGACGGTTTGCAAGTTCCCAGCCGGTCGCAAAGATCGTCCGCGCAATTTTTTCCATATTGGCGAAATCTATCTTTTCAATCGAATCCGACGGCTGATGATAATCGGCGTGATTGCCGTCCATATAAAAAATGATCGGCACGCCTTTGCGCGCATAGTTGAAATGATCCGAGCGATAGAAAAATTGTTCGGGGTCTTTCGGGTCGTCATATTTGAAGTTAAAGCTCATATTCAAAAAAGACTTATTGGTCGCGTCGCTCAAATCGCCAAGCTCGGTGCTCATCATGCGCGAACCGATCAGGAAAACCTCGCCCTGTTTCGGCAAAAGTTTGTTGGTCGGGTTTTCGTCGCCCGGTTGTTGGGCGCGTCCGATCATATCAATGTTGAGTTCGGTACTGATCGAAGTGATTGGGACGGTCGGATTATCGGTAAAATATTCGCTGCCCCACAAACCTTTTTCTTCGCCTGCGTGCCAGATAAATAGAATCGAACGGCGCGGACGCTGTGCGCCTTTTGAAAACGCCTCGGCGATTGAGAGAACCGAAACCGTTCCCGAACCATCGTCGTCTGCGCCGTTCCGGATCTTGTCGTCATTAAAGGAAAACGGATTTGTGCCGACGCGATAAATTCGAGATAGTTTCTAAGCTGCGCGGCGGTGATGCCGTCCGTGTTGCCGAATCTTGCAGCGGTCGAAACGACGGTGGTCGAATTTGTTTTAGTGTTTTTAGATTTGGTTTGAGCATTCGCCGGAACGCCCGCAAGAATGAATAAAAGTAGAATTAATGCCAGAAATTTTCTCATTGTTTTCCTTTTTGAATTTTTTGGGTTCGGGTTAAGAAAAGATTGGCGCGTGAGTTTGGCGAATGATTATCAATGAAGAGGATCGCATGAAAAAACATTGATTAATTTGCTTTTACCCGCCTGTTTCGACGCGCGGTGCCATTTCTTAACCCGAAGTCGTTAAAATATAAAACTTAAACGAACGGAATAAATATTGCCGAAAAATATGTTGGTCGGGCGCGACGGCAATCGTGTGAGCAGCGTTCTGTCCTGTTCTCTTTCAGCCAATCCACACAATCTGTTGCCGTGCCGCCTGCGCCCGGTAAGTCTATCTTGTTTGCAGTCAATTTCTAGCCGATTACGATCACGTAACTACGCCACGCGATAATGATCGAAAAACACAGCAGAAACAGAATATTAAATTTGATTTTATTCGACATAATAACTCCGAACGGGTGAATTTAGTTCAATTATGAGGTTAATGGTTTCGGACGCGATTGAAAACAGTTTTGTGATGAAACGAAAAGGGAAGTGATGAACGGTTTTGAATTTAGTTTTGAGTCCCGCCTTCAGGCGGCTTTACTTCGATTAGAAGTCAATTATAATTGAAGCCGAAACGCCGCGTAAACGCGGGACTCAAAACTTAAAACTTAAAACATGAGTCCACTCCGAAAACCCTTGTTTGATAGAAAAATCGTTCAATCGCTGAATTTGTAGTTTTGTAAGTTATTGAAAACAAAGAATCTCAAAAATGGTAAAAGTCAATTTTACGCCCCAAAACTGCTAAAAATGACTTTTCGGAGTGGACTCAAACATAGGAGATTTAATATGAATCGTGCAGGCGACGAAATAGGACCTTACACGCTTATCAATAAACTCGGCAAAGGTGCTTTCGGTGTCGTTTGGCTGGCAGAAAGGCGAACGCAAATTACCACGACGACCGCCGCTATCAAGATTCCGCTTGACGAAGACATCAGCATTGAAAGTATCAAAAACGAAGCTGATTTGTGGGTTCGGGCGAGCGGTCATCCGAATGTTTTGCCGATTATCGAAGCGAATATTTATGACGAACAAATTATCATTGCCAGCGAATACGCGCCTGACGGTTCTTTGGATGAGTATCTCAAAAAACACGGCAAAGCTCCGACGGTTGAATCGGCGGTTGAAATCGTTTCGGGAATCCTTTCAGGTCTCGAACATCTGCACTCACGAAACATCATTCACCGCGATTTGAAACCCGCCAATATTCTCTTTCAGGGAAACACGCCGCGCCTTGCCGATTTCGGCATCTCGCGTGTTTTGAAATCAACCAGCCAGAGCAGCAACATTATGGGAACGCCTTCGTATATGGCACCCGAAGCGTTTGACGGCAAGCGCAACGAACAAACCGATATTTGGTCGGTCGGCGTAATTTTTTATCAATTGTTAGCGGGACATTTGCCTTATCAAGAGGAAGATATTACATCACTGGTCGGTGCGATTCTGATGCGAAATCCCGAACCTTTGCCGCGAGAAGTTCCAAAACCTCTGCAAAACGTCATCGCCCGCGCACTTGCCAAAGATGCAAGCATCCGCTACAAATCGGCAACTGAAATGCGTTCAGCGTTGCGAAACCCGCACGAAACAGACCCGAATTTTCAGGCGGAGAAATCAATGTTCACAGTGCAATCGCCAATTAATACGATGCCGCCGCAACCTGTTCGTTTGCAATCTGAAAAGAAAAACAACATGCCGCATTTTATTTATGCGATTGCGGGATTGTTGGCGGTCGTGATTATTGTCGGCAGTTTGATATGGATTAATTCAGGAACAAATGAAGTTTCAATAACTAATGCTTCGACACCTAAAGTAACTACGACATCAACATCATCTCGTGGTAATGGCAATACTACTCGAAAAACAGAAACTGACAATACTCCTTCAATTTCT
Organism: Acidobacteriota bacterium; assembly: GCA_031431735.1. Taxonomy (GTDB): domain Bacteria; phylum Acidobacteriota; class Blastocatellia; order Pyrinomonadales; family Pyrinomonadaceae; genus JAFDVJ01. The sequence continues at coordinate 3,056 of JANPDZ010000563.1, forward strand.
TCGTTTGCGTTCGCTGTCAAAGATACAGGTGAACACTTTCCATCAGGCTTGAAATCATTAGGCGCATATGAAATTTCAATTCCATCGGATAATCAATGGCACGAGACAGATATAATGATATATCCAAATAATCAGTTGCAAATGGGTTTTACAAAAGGAACTGAAGGAAACGTGCAAGTTCAAATCGGAAGTGTTTCGGGAAGTTTTAGTCAGATACAACCCGACAATGTATATTACGAATACGATTTAGTTCCTCGTTCCCCGCGTAATAGATTTGAACATGTATTTAAAGATTCCAGCACATTAAAAGTGCGATCTACTCAAAATAATATAGTTATTAAAATTGACGTTAGACAGTTGTGAGAATATACATTCTAAGATCATTGATTAGCGACGAATTTAATCGCGGCGGGCAAAGTTTTTTGAAAAATCAACCGTGCTTTTTGAAAAATAATCCAAAGCCGCAAAGCGGCAAAATATGACAGCCCAGCGCAACGCGCTGGGAAAAATAGGCGTGAAATCAAGCCCTGAAAGGGCGAAATAAAAATGATATTTTGATTTCGCGGCGTGCTTCTATATTCCGCCCTTTCAGGGCTTGGTGGTTTGCGTTATTCGATTCCTAGCGCGTTGCGCTAGGCTATTATATTGCGCCTCTTCGAGGCTTTTAATACGAAAATTCCGAATGATTCGGAATTTATTGAAATACGAGGAATTTTCCCGAACAAAATATTATTCGCAAATAAAAAGGAGAAAAAACTATGCCGCAATCTTTGTCGTCAATTTTGATTCATCTGGTTTTCAGCACAAAACATCGTGAACCGATAATCAAACCCGACATCGAACCCGAACTTTATCCGTATCTCTCGACCGTTTTCCGCGAATGTCAATCGCCTGCACTCCTTATAAACGGAACTGCCGATCATCTTCACACTTTGTTTTCGATGCATCGGACTCAATCGGTTTCGGCGGTCGTCGAAGAAGTCAAAAAACGCTCGTCAAAATGGATCAAAACCAAAGATTCGGCGTTTAAAAATTTCGCGTGGCAAGCCGGATACGGTGCGTTTTCCATCGGTCAATCAAATGTCGCAGTAGTCAAAAAATACATCGCCAACCAAAAAGCAAAACACGCCGAAAAGACATTTAAAAACGAATTTCGCGGACTTTTGCGAAAATATGAAATCGAATATGACGAAAAATATGTTTGGGATTAAAGCTATTTGTATTTCGTTTTAAGTTTGATTTTCGAAAAGTTCGAGAAATCTTTCGCGGAAATTGCGGCTCAAGGTTAATTCCGCGCCGTTTCTCAAGATCACCGAATAATCGCCGCTGAACATCGG
>JANPDZ010000564.1:0-10988 GCA_031431735.1 Acidobacteriota bacterium
GAGTGCTTCGGTCACATTTTTATCGTGATAGGCAAGTAATTCGGCGGTATCTTTGGCTTCAAACGGTTTGTCGTTGTCGGCCGCAAAATCGAGTTCGTCGGTTGTGCAAGTGACGTTTATCCAGTTGATCATTTCCGCAACGTGGGTTGCCAGACGAATCATTGACATTGATTTGTCGTGCGGTTTGTAATCAAATTTTTCGGTCGGAATTCTTTCAAGTATTTTGCGCGTTGTCGCCGCTTCGTGCGTTAATTCTCCGATCAGTCCGTTGGCAATATTGGTTGATTTGGCAGTTCCTGTACTCATAATTTTTACTCCTTTAGGGTTAGTTTGAATTTAGTTGGTTTGATTTTGACAGCAAAAATATAGTATCAAAATTGTTTCATTCGTGCAACGTGAAACATTAAAAAGATGAGGAAATGTTTCACGGATTTAACATCAAAAAGACGGGCGAAATTATTCAACCCGCCCTAAAACAAAATTACTCGAAAATTGGAGAATTACGATAACATTCAAGCAGAAGTGACACGGCTTCTCTGAGATTTTCGCGCACTTCTTCCATTGTTTCGCCTTGCGTATTTGCGCCCGGAAGTTCGGCAACATAACCAACATAACCACCTTCTTCCGCTTTTTCATAGATTGCCGTCAATTTAAGTTCAGCCATATTTATTGTTTTACGCCTTCAGCAAAGATTTCGCAATAACGAGGCGTTGAATCTCGCTGGTGCCTTCGCCGATCGTGCAGAGTTTTGAATCGCGCCAGTATTTTTCCGCCGGATAATCTTTCGTGTAGCCGTAACCGCCGTGAATCTGGATTGATTCTTCCGCCACTTTGACAGCCGTTTCCGACGCGAAAAGTTTTGCCATCGCCGATGCTCGCGTGACCTTTTTGTCCGCATCTTTCAGAAACGCGGCTTGTAATGTTAAAAGCCGTGCGGCTTCGATCTGCGTTGACATATCGGCAAGTTTGAACTGAATCGCCTGAAATTCGGCGATCGGTTTGCCGAACTGTTGGCGTTCTTTGGCGTATTTGACCGCCGCTTCGAACGCGCCTTGTGCGATGCCGACCGAAAGCGCGGCGATCGAGATTCGTCCGCCGTCCAAGATTTGCATACATTGCAGAAAACCTTCACCTTCGTTGCCTAAGCGATTTTCGTCCGGCACATAGCAATCTTCAAAAACAACCGAAGCCGTTTCCGAAGCGCGCATTCCGAGCTTGTTTTCCTTCTTGTCCGAACGAAAACCTTCCATTGATTTGTCAAAGATAAACGCCGAAATTCCGCGATTGCCTTTCTCTTTATCGGTTACGGCAACCGCCACGAGCGTCTGGCAGGCAATCGCGTGCGTGATGAAATTTTTCGAGCCATTAACCTTCCAGCCGCCGTTCGAGCGGATGGCGGTTGTCCGTGTGCCCGACGCATCCGAACCCGCGCCGGCTTCGGTCAAACCCCACGCGCCAAATGATTCGCCCTGCGTTAAAGGTACGAGATATTTCTGTTTCTGCACTTCCGAACCGAATGTATAAATATGATTCGAGCAGAGCGAATTATGCGCGGCGACCGACAGCCCGACTGAACCGCAGACGCGCCCGATCTCTTCGATGATCGTCGCATATTCGACATAACCCATCCCGGCGCCGCCGTATTCTTCGGGAAAAAGCACGCCAAGCAAACCCAATTCGGCGAGCTTCGGGCGCAATTCTTCAGGGAAATGCTGAGTTTCGTCCCATTCCATGACATTCGGCCTGATCTCGCTTTCCGCAAATTCGCGGACAGAGTATTTAATTTGTAGTTGTTCTTCGTTTAATTCAAAATCCATAATCTTATTTATAACCGAAAGTTATTGTGTCATAAGCACAACGGCTTAATCAAGGAATGCTGATTTTATTGAGGTAATGGCTCAATAAAAAGTTAGATCTGCCAACGCGTACTCACTAAAAGCGCGAAATAAATCAATTTTTGTTTATTTTAGTTTTAGAAGATGCTCAGTTGAAAAGTTATTTAAGAAATAAAAGGGATTACATTCGGAATAAGTGATAGGTGAAAACCACTTTTCACCTATCACCTATCACCTATCACTTATTCCGAATGACAGACAACCTCATGACTCCTAAGTTTATGCGCGCTTGAGTGCGTCGGCAATAAATCTTTCTTTAACTTTTGCGGAGGTATTACAAGGAAAACTTAAAAAGTATTGACAAAATGAGCTTTTGAGATAGAATGCGATTATTGCAAAGACATCAAAATTCACAGACTTTAAAGGAGATTTTATGAAAATACCGAGCTACACGGACAAAACCTATATCGTGATGGACAATGACGCACGGATTCGCCGCGCCGATAATTTAGCCGAGATTGAAAAATATCAAACAGGCGATAAAATTCCCGCCGGAAACGCGGTCGGCGATTTCAAACGAATCCCGAAACGCACCAAGATAAAAGTTACCGGCGTGACGACCAATGCCGACCGGACAGTTTTTATTTTTGCCGAGCCGTTCAAAACAGGAAATGCGATCGTTCCGGCAGGCTGGACAAAAGCCGCTAATCTGGAAGGCGGATTTTTGAATGAATTAGTAAGTTTTGCGCCTGACCGTTGGGATTTTGCGCCGACGGGCGCGAATTTTACCGTGACCGATGCACAGGCGGTCATTCGGATGGGAAGTCCGAATTTTGCTTCCGTAGGAAAAATAATCCCGGTTGGAAGTTATGTACTCGTCACCGACAAAGCCGAGAGCGCGGGTAAAACTTTTGTCAAGGTCAGCCGTGCCGAGATCAAAAAGGGAAAGATCAAAGCAAAAGAAGAGATCGGTTGGACATCAGCCGCGAATCTGACCGAAGGCTGCACGGATTATTTTGCAAGCGCAGATTGGCTTGACACGAAAGGTGCAAATGCCTGCTGGCGGCTCGGCACGTTTCTCGGCGCAAAGATCTTGGTCAATATCGTCGGCACCGGCGGCGAAATGGAACAGATCACTTTTGAGAGCATCTCGCCATATTTTGTATTGCGCGATGCCGCCGCGAAAGCGAATCTTGAACTGTCAGTTGAAAGCGGTTTCCGCACCTATCGCCATCAAGAAAAACTTTACGATCTTTTCATCAATCACGGCGGCAATCGCGCCGCCAAACCGGGCCGGTCAAATCATCAGCACGGGCAAGCCTTTGACCTCAACACACTCGGCTTTGACGGCACAGCGATGTATGACTGGCTCAGGAAAAACGCACCGAAACTCGGATTCCTGCGCACTGTTTCAGACGAACACTGGCACTGGGAATATCTCCCGGCGGAAGCCGCGCAAATTGCCAAAAACGGCGGATTTAAGACTTTTACCGGCAAATAAAGCGGTGATGCGGAAGTTTGTTTATTGTCCGACAAACTTTAGTTTGTTGCTTTTTGCGTATAACAACAAACCTTAGTTTGTCGGACTTTGTGCCGCAATTTTACTCTTCCGCATTTGAAATGATTTAAGATATTTTGTAATGAAAGTTATAAAACTGATCCTGAAATGGACATTCGCTGTCGCCTTTGTTCTCGCAGGCGTCAATCATTTTCTGAACACAGATTTTTATCTGCGGATGATGCCGCCCGTTTTTCCCGCACATCTTTTTCTCGTTTATCTGAGCGGAGTGTTTGAGATCGCGCTCGGGATTTTATTGTTGATTCCGAGATTTACGCGTTTTGCCGCGTGGGGCTTGATCGCGCTTCTGATCGCGGTCTATCCGGCAAATATCTATATGGCGTCAGATACAACTATTTTCCCCGAAATCAGCCCGACGGCGCAATATTTCCGTTTACCGATTCAGTTTGTCTTGATCGCCTGGGCGTATTGGTTCACAAAGGACAGAACTAAACAATAGATCAAAAATAGTCTTATTCTGAGTCAAGATAGGTTTGACCTAAATGAAGAAAATTATCAAATATCCATTATCAAATATCAATTATTCCGTTGGTTCTTCGTATTTGAAAATAAAACTCACAAAATAATTGAAAATTGATATTTGATATTTGCGTCCATCTCAAATTGGATCGGTATAATATTGAAAGTGTTATCAAAAATAAAGTTAATTTTTACGCGGACGTTTTGGTCTGTTCGGCTTAGCGGTTCGGGAGATTGGCGGTGATTTCGGTTCAATCTTCGCTTTCGGATATTTCGCCGGGTTGGCGATGTTTTTGACTTCTTCCGGGTCGAGTTCGCGGTAAGCACCGACGGGTAAGCGGTCGTAGTTGATGCTGCCGATCGCGATGCGTTTTAGTTTGACGACACTGTGACCGATTGAATCGAACATTTTACGGATTTGTTGGTTGTGTCCTTCGTAGAGCGTGACTTCATACCAGCCGTTTTTGTCGGTGGCTTTTAGTTCTTTGATGTTGGCGGGGGCGGTTTTGAAGCCGTCGTCAAGTCGCACGCCGCGACGCAGTTTGTTGATCGCGTTTTCGTTTGGCAAGCCTTTGACTTTGACATCATAGACTTTCGGAATCGTCTTTGACGAAGTGACGAGGTTTGTAAAATTGCCGTCGTTGGTCAAAATAATCAAGCCTTCGGTGTTGTAATCCAATCTGCCGACGGGATAGAGTTTGCCATAGCCTTTGATCAGATCGGTGACGAGTTTTCTGCCTTCGTGGTCAGCCGCGCTTGAGAGATAGCCTTTCGGTTTATTGAGCAACACATAGACAATTTCGCGCTTGGCGATCTTTGCATTGATCAGTTTTCCGCTGACTTTGATGTGGTCTTTTTCCGCGTCGGCTTTGCGCCCGAGTTCGGTGATGATCTCGCCGTTGACCGTGACTTCGCCGTTTGCGATCAATTCGTCCGCGCCGCGCCGCGATGCAATGCCTGCCTGTGCAATGAGTTTGTTTAATCTTTCTATCATTTATTCGCCTTATTTCTTATAACTTCCTTCCAACTTTCGGGTTTTTCCTTCCGTCGTTGGTTTAGTTTTGGAATTGACGAGTTTATCCTATCTGCGACTTCTTGGCAAAAATGGTCGTTCAAACGACGGCGCGATCTAACGATTCTTGCCAGGTCAAAGATTTTCCCGAACATTATTCTCAATGTTCGGCTGGTGGGCGCATTAAGGACTGGCGCAAGATGTCCAACAAACGCGGAACGCACTTTGTTGAAATGTTCGATAATAGAGGCTTTCAACAAACTGAAGGCGCGTTGGACATCGCCGTCGAGAAAGGCTTGTTTGTTGGCAAGTTCGGCACGTTTGATTTCGACAACTCGTCGGAAATTGTCAGAATGTTGCCGGCTTCTTCGATCTTCATTGTTCGTATTCGTTTTCCAATTCAAAAACATTTTCGGCGGCGGGCATTTGTTTATACATAAATTCATTGGCTAGAAAGACTAAATCGCGTTTAAATTTTTCGTCGTGTCTGGGCAGAGATGAAATTTTGATCGTTTCGCCGTTCGACAGATCCATTCCCAAAGACCAGATTAAATCGCCTTCGCTGTCTCTTTCTTCGATCAGTCGGAACATTTCTATCTCTTCAAAATCGTATAGCGTCTGCTTTTTCCCGGTGAGTTCATATGTTGTATAAAGCAGCGTTTCGTCCGCAAGGTCAAAGACGAGTTTGGTGACCGGCGATTTATAGATCAGCCGGATGCCGACCGCAACAGCGATCGAACCCAGCAGAAAAGTTATCGGAAGCAGCCAAAACTCAACCGTGCTGCGGTTTATTAAATTGCTGAGCGAACCATAAACAAAGAGTCCGCCGAAAATGAGCAGGATCGAACTGAAGATCCACACACAGCCCGGCGTTTCCTGAAATGTCAATTCGTTGGCGGTTTGTTTGGTTTGCATATTGGACAATTATTAAGTAGAGCAATTTTTAAGTTTTCTACTGTTTGTAGTTCCGCCTTCAGGCGGTTTTAGTTTGAGTATTCAGATCTTTAATTATTTACAAAACTTGAGTTGACGACAGTCTAAGACCGCCTCAAGGCGGAACTACAAACATTTGACGAAATATCAGAAAATTTAAAAATCGCTGCACTTATGAGGTCGGAAAAACTCCTGAAACAATTGATATTTGATAATGGATAATTGATAAATGCTCGTCATGAGGATGATTTTTATCAATTATTAATTTTCAACTATCCATTATTTCAGCAGTTTTACCGTTTATTAAAACTGTCCGATTACTTAAATGATTTTAAGATTATCAAATTCCTTGTGTTAAATCTTCAAAATCCTCAATCGAAGGCAATTCCGACAGATCCTTTAAACCGAATTGAATCAAAAAGTCTTTCGACGTGCCGTATTGCATCGGTCGTCCGACGGTTTCTTTGCGCCCCTTAGCGGTAATCAGTTTTTTATCGAGCAGCGTTTTAATCGCCGAAGCTGATTGAACGCCGCGAATTTCTAAGATTTCGGGAACGGTCGCGGGTTGTTTGTAGGCGATTACGGCGAGCGTTTCGAGCGCGGCGAGCGACAGTTTGGCGTTCGGGCGCGTCTTTCAGTATTTGCGGACTTCTTCGTGATATTCGGTGCGCGTCGAGAGCTGCCAGCCGCCGGCAATTTCCCGAAGCTGCAATCCGCCTTCGCGATCTTCGTATTCTTGTTTTAATTCTTCGACTGCCGCTTCGATGATTTCGCAGTCTTCTTCCAGAACGTCCGACAAGGTTTTGACAGTGATCGGTTCATCCGCGACAAAGATCAACGCTTCGACAATCGAAACGATCTCACTGATACTTCGCGGTTGCTTTTCTTCTAAATCCATAAATCATTCTAACGCAGAGAACGCGGAGAACGCAGAGAAAAATTTAATAAAAACTCTGCGCTCTCCGCGCGCTCTACGTTTAAATCTTCCTCAAAATAATATCGCCGAAAGTTGCGGTTTGAATCAACTTGACGCTTTCGGCGCGGACAATTTCCAGAACTGCCATAAATGCCGTGACGAGTTCGCGGCGCGTGTGCATTTCCTCGAAAAACTTTAGCAGACTTAACTCTTTTCCTCCAAAGATGCGTTTCCTCAGATTTTTCAGCATATCGGAGAGCGAAACTTCTTCGCGCTGAATTTCCATCTGCACTTCTTCTTTATGGCGCGATAAGATTTTCTGAAAAACCGTCAGCAGATCAAAAACCGAGGCATTTGTTTCGGCGTTGTTTTCGTCCGATTCAATGCGTCCGCGCGGGAAAACGGCTTGCTCAACCGTGACGCGCTCATAAAGCATCTGCGAAGCATTCTTGAATTTCTGATGTTCGAGCAGCTGCCGGACAAGCGCTTCACGCGGATCTTCCATCTCTTCTTCGGTTGCTTCGATAATCTCTTTCGGAAGGAGCATCTTCGATTTTATTTCGATCAAAGTCGCCGCCATGACGAGAAAATCCGCCGCCAAAGTGATGTCAAAATTTTTCATCAGACGGACGTATTTCAAATATTCGTCCGTAATGCGGGCGATCGGAATATCAAAAATATTCGCCTGCTCCTGTTTGATCAGATACAGAAGCAGATCAAGCGGACCGGCAAATTTGCCGAGCGTGAGCCGCAACTCATCACGCGATTCGCGGACGAGATGCGGCTTTTCCGTGTAAAAATCAAAGCTGAGTTGTTCGGTTTGCTCCATTTCAAGAAGATTTTAACGCAAAGTCGCCAAGACGCTAAGGCGCAAAGAGAAATATAAACAGGGCTTATTCAAAGTCTAAAAAGTTGTGCGTCCGTCATCCTCAATCCAAATCTATCAACTCTCATCTCTCATCTTTCATCTATTCCGAAAGTAATATCAGAGAACGATTCGGGATAGATAATAGATGAGAGATGAGAGTTGATAGATAATTCTTCTCAAATTCCGACTTTGAATAAGCCCTGGAAATATAAAAAAAACTTTGCGGCTTTGCGCCTCTGCGACTTTGCGTTAAAAATAATCGGTTCAAATATATTTTGTTTCGCGCAAGTAAATTATGTAATCAATTTTCGGTGGCGTAAAACCTGCTTCGCGCAAGTTTAGCATAATATTTCCGCGATGGATCGAAGAATGAAACGGAACGTGCGTCAGCAGTTCGCGGAAAGTGTTCTCGCACCAAATGCCCTCGCTCGTGCGGTAGCGTGCCGTTAGATCCAAACCTTCATCTTCAAACCGCCGCAGCAGTTTTTCGTATCTTTCAGCCGTTTCACGCGCCAGCGCACCGCATTCTTCGAGCGATATATCTTGCCAAAAATCGAAACCTTTTGAATCTTTTCCGTAAAGACGCTCAAAATATTCCTGCTCGGTAATTAATAGATGAGCGAGAATCTTGTGCGATTTTTCGACGTAATTTTCCTTAAGTGCGGTGATGATCCGGCGGTTTGCCCAATCATTGTAAGCGTAAAGTTGGCGCAGATGTTCGATCGTATTCATTCGGTTTCGGCGTATTCGCGCAAATTTTCGAGCGAAACGTGTTCCAAAGCATTAGCGTGGCAAGATTCTAAAATTACTCGCGGCGCAACGCCATTTTCAAACGCTTCGCGCCAACGCAAAACGCACAAACACCATTTATCGCCATCCACAAGTCCGGGAAAATTAAATTCCGGTCGCGGCGTGCTTAAGTCGTTTCCCGCAAACCGCGAAAATTCGAGAAATTTATCCGTCACGCGGACGCAAACCGTGTGTCGGCCAGTGTCTTGTTCGTTTGTTTTGCAAAACCCGTCGCGAAAATATCCGGTCAAAGGCTTTAAACAACAACATTTCAACTCGCCGCCGAGAACATTTTTCGGTTTTGGGCGATGCCCGTTTCCATTGGTTAAACTCATATTTTATTTGCCGATTTTATCAATTCCAAAGCTTTTTCAACGGGGCGCGCAAGCACTGCACGCATCCCGATTTCGATGATCGGACGCTGCAGAAGATTCGGATTTTCGATAATCGCTTTGATAATTTCATCGGGCGAAGTTTCCGCCGATAAATTCAATTCCTTATAAACTTTCTCGCCTTTGCGCACCACATCAAACGGCGTAAGATTCGCCTTTTTGAGCAGTTCGCGAAGCTTATTTTCCGAAAGCGCATCAATAAAATAATTGACCTTTTCAAAATCAATGTTGTTTTCACGAAACAACGTTGCCAGATTGCGGCACGTCGTTCAGGTCGGTTTTTCGTAAACGGTAATTTTCATTTTGGATTTTAGATTTTGGATTTTGGATTTTTCACTCTTCGGATTCTAGCATTTCAGCCTACGATTTTGAATTCTGCTCACTAACAAAATTAAAGCTGAAACTTCAGACCAATCCAAAATCCAAAATCTAAAATCCAAAATCAAAGCATGTCGCCGCGCCGTGTTTCAATCAATTGTTCGTCGTCTTTCAGACAAAACATTTTCGATTTTGTCACAAACCGCACGCCCATCGGAATTTCGAGCGAGAAACTAGCACCGCGCCCCGGCGTGACGTCAATAGTCAATTCCGTGTGCTGCCACGTTTCAAATTGATCTTTCGCGATATAAAAATCACAGCCGTCAATCTGCCCGAGCCAAACATCGGCGCGCCCCGTGATAAATTCGCCCGCTTCATAACACATTGGCGAAGAACCGTCGCAACAACCGCCCGATTGGTGAAACATCAATGCGCCGTGTTTGGCGCGAAGTTCGGCAATAACTTTTTTCGCTTCGTCGGTTACTTTTACTCTTGGAATATTTTTCAAATTTTCTACCTATGATAATTTTTATTTAAAAATGAGCTCACACGCGGTCTTTGGGGGACATTCACTACATCTATTTTTTCGAACTTTATCGAAAGTACCGTCACTAGATTTAACATAACACAAAACATAATCAATGCTGTTTTGCGGACTTGGGGTTTTATCGGCGGTTGGTTTTGCAGTTGGAGTTGGAGTTGATTTTGGGCTTTGCTCAACGATAATTTTGCTTGTCGGTGTCACGCTCGGTTGAGTAACTGTTGTCGGAGTTTTTTGTGCTTCCTTTCTAACGGTATTTGGAGTTGTTCCCGGGGTTGTTTCTGTGGTTGTTTCCGTTTTTGGCTCTGTGTTTCCTTCTGTTGTGGTTACATTTTCTTTAATGCTCGGCGTAGTTTCGGGAGTTTGGGAGATATTTATGTTTTCGATTGCTGTGTTGTTTTCTTTGGGAGGTTTTTCGGAACTCGTCAAAGAAACGACGGCGTAAAGTCCGATGCCACTGATGGCAAATAATAAAATTCCAAAAATCGCCAATGCCAGAATATATTTGCGGTTATTGGTTGCGGATTTTTCCGTTTGAGGCGGTATAATTTTATCTTTTGGCGGCTCAGGTTCTTTTTGTTCGGTGAACGGTTCTTCACTGATATAAGATTGTTCGGTTAAATTATCCGCAGTTGTCTGAATGCGCGAATCCGTATCGGAGAATTTGAAATTGAATGCTTCGGTTTTAACCGACGAACCTGGCTTTGAAGGAAACTTATCGGAAGGAGAAATTTCTTCTGCCGTCTTCTCCGATTCAATCAGACTTTGGGTTTTGGCCTGCATCAATTGTTGTTCGCGGGCAATTATTGCCTCTTCCAGCCGCCCGAATACCGGAAACTTCGCGTTACTTTCCGCAGTTATTTTCTGTAAGGCTTCCTGCATTTCGCTTGCCGATGTAAAACGATTTTCGCGTTCAAACGCCAGCGCTTTCAGAAGCCATTCGGAAACGCCCGGCGGAATTTCGGGATTTATTTCGCGTGGATTTGCTAATTCGTCCACTCCTTTTTCCCAAATTCCCAAAGCTCTTTTTGTCACATCCATCGGAATTTGATTCGTCAAAAGATGATAAAAAGTCGCGCCGACCCCAAATATGTCGCATCGGGCATCGGTATCTTGTTCGAGAAACTTTTCGGCTTTGTCCCGATGTTTGAGTAAAACGAATTCCAGGAATATCGGCGTAATAACACGCAAAACCTGCTCAAGCGGCGCATAATTTAAGGTTGCTGCCAAAAATGTGCCCTGCGTTAAAGTAGAGCTTTTATCAGTGCTTCTGGCGATTCCGAAATCAAGTAATTTGATTTTTTGCCATTCATTTAATTTCAGGTTTTGCGGTTTGATATCGCGGT
>JANPDZ010000565.1:0-4135 GCA_031431735.1 Acidobacteriota bacterium
CGGTTGAGGAATTGCGAGAGCGAATCATAGAATTCATCGAATACTTCAACCGGACAATGGCAAAGCCGTTCAAATGGACATATACAGGTCGTCCTTTGACGGTCTGATAGTGTTGGGAAATTTCAGCCCAGCACCACTAGCGGCTTTCTGTCTTCGTTCAGAGTCCACGCTTTAGCGTGTGCCCGCCAGCGAAGCGCGGCGGGCAATCAAACTAAAGTTTGGACTCTGAACGAAGACAGAAACACCGGATAATATAAAAATTGCCCTATAGAATGATCTAAATGACCGACTTTTGAGATGATTGATCAGAAAAAGTTGAAAATGTATTTGATACCTGATCGCAAAAAAAACGCGTTAATGATTGAGGATGGAATTTTTCCCCTCCGAAAGGGAATCTAAAAAACGAATGGCATCGAAATTGCCATTGTATCAAACGGAGTTGGGTAATGAGTCAGAGAATATTAGAAAATGAGGTTTTATTAAATTTGGTCAGCCACCACGCGGTTTCGTGGGCTTACAAATACGTTGGCCTGCTTGTCTGATTTATTGTTTTTTTCTTATGTCTTCTTTAAAAGTAACGGCGAAGCGTTTCGCCGTTACTTTTTAGCTTTAAAGCGATTTTGCCGTCAAAGACGCAATTGAATACACTGGAAATATGAACTCAAATGATATTGAAGAAATCTTGCAGGCGCATTCCGCCGGAAATCTTTCGATCGGAGAAGCAACCGACCGGCTAAAAAACCTATCTTACGAGAATATCGGTTATGCGCGGGTTGACCATTCGCGCGCCGTCCGGCAAGGTTTTCCCGAAGTGATCTTCGGGCAGGGAAAGAAGAAAGAACAGATTTTAGGGATTTTTGAAAAGCTCGCAGCGCGCGCCCCGAATGTTTTGATAACTCGTACAACGGCGGAAGTATTTGGCGAAGTCCGCAATATTTTGACCGAAGCGGAATGGCACGAAGACGCGAAAATTATTCGGGTTCTTCGTGACAAAACCGAGCTCGGTGTGGGCGAAATTGCCATCGTGACCGCCGGAACGAGCGATATTCCGGTCGCCGAAGAAGCCGCGTTGACAGCTGAAACAATGGGCAATCGCGTAATGAGAATCTGGGATGCGGGCGTTGCAGGAATTCACCGGATATTGTCGGAACGTGAAATTTTGCAGAACTCGCGCGTCGTCGTCGTCGTCGCCGGAATGGAAGGCGCACTGCCGTCGGTCGTCGGCGGACTTGTCAAGGTTCCCGTCATTGCCGTGCCGACATCAATCGGCTACGGTGCCAGTTTTGGCGGAATCGCCGCGTTGCTTGGAATGCTCAATTCGTGCGCTTCAAACGTGACGGTCGTCAATATTGACAACGGTTTCGGCGCGGGTTTTGTCGCAAGTTTAATAAATCGAAAGTTTGAGGAAAATTTACCCCCGAATGAATACAAATAAACATCCATTAATCAAAGTTTTTCGCCGCGTCACCGCGTCGCCCCGTCGCCCCGTCTTTTTTGCTCTGCTCGCCATATCAATTTTACTGTCGGGTTGCATCGGAAGTGCCAAACGTGTGCCGAATCTTGATGCGATCTTTGCGCAGACCAAACTTCGCAAAGGCAAACGTCCGGTCATTATTATTCCGGGCATAATGGGCAGCGAACTCATCAATGTCGAAACAAAAGAGCGTGTCTGGATCTATCTTTCCGATGCCAAAACCGACGGCTTGAGTCTGCCGATTTCGCCGAATCTGGCGCAAAACCGCGATAAACTTGTCGCGTCACGAATCATCGAACGGGCGAAAATATCGAGTTTTCTGCCGGAAGTTAAGATTTATGAATCCTTGATTCAAGCGATGGAAAGTTACGGCGGCTACACAAAAGGTGACTGGGAAAATCCGGAAGCAGGCGTCGGAGGAATGGACAAATATTATGTTTTTGCCTACGATTGGCGGCGTGATAATGTCGAAAACGCGCGGCTTCTGATTCGCAAAATTGCCGAATTAAAGCAAAAAATCGGTAATGATGATTTGCGTTTCAATGTCATCGCGCATTCGATGGGCGGATTGGTCGCGCGTTACGCGTCGATGTATGGCGACACTGATTTGCCGTCCGGCGGCGAAAAACCTGTGCCGAATTGGAACGGCGCGGAGCATTTTAACAAAATATTTATGTTCGGTGTGCCGAACGAAGGTTCGATGTCAACGCTTGAAACCTTGATCAAAGGCTACCGCATTGGCGGTTTCAAGATCAGCGTTTTGAACCGCGAAGTGGCGATCACTTCGCCCGCCGTTTTTCAGCTCCTTCCGCATCAAAAAACGGCTCGATTCTTTGACGAAGACCTCAATTTGATGAATGTTGACCTCTACGATCCCGAAACGTGGAAAAAATACGGTTGGTCGGCTTACGCGGATCGTGCGTTTCGGAATAAGTTTGCCGGACAACCCGACACGATCGGCGCAAACGGCAAAAAAAGCGAGTTTGCCGACGTTACTCTGGACGAATTAGACAAATATTTTGCCGCCGTTTTAGCCCGCGCCCGCAGCTTTCACGACGCGCTCGATGCCGATACCGCCGTGCCGCCCGCGCTTTCGTTTTTTGCCTTCGGAAGCGATTGCGACGATACGCAGGACGGCGCAATCATTCGCAAATACTCAAAAACCAACACGTGGCAAACGATCTTTACCCCGAAAGGATACAAAACCTCAAGCGGCCGACTGATCTCCGAAACCGAGGCCCAATCGAAACTTTACGCGCCCGGCGACACGCTCGTCACGCGCCGCTCGCTGCTTGCCGAAACAATTACCGAACAAAATTACCGTAATTCGATCTTCCGTCAAAATCTACCGGTTTCGGCGACCTTCTCGTGCGAATTGCACAACGAATTGCCGAACAGCAAAATTATGCAGGACAATTTTTTAACCGCTCTGATGCAGGAATTGAGGCAGTAAAGCAGAAGAGGGGAAAAGGAGACGAAGAGACGAAGGGACGAAGGGACGAAGGGACGAAGGGACGAAGGGACGAAGCGATTTTGTTGCGGAAATGTAACTGATGTTCGCCGTTTTGGTTTCAGCCGCCTCAACGCGGCTAAAACCAAAATCGCGTAAGGTGAGTTAATAAAAATTGATCTAATTAATTTCTACGGATTCAGCAAAACATAAAGTTTATCCGCCCAATCGGATTTTGTGCTGCGGAGGATTTCGTATTGGACGGCCGCCGAATCGCGGTCGCCGAGTTTTAAGTAAGTACGACCGAGATTGTAGCGCGCCCGTTCAAAGTCGGGATTGTAGGCGACGGAATTGTTAAAGGCTTCGAGGGCTTCTTCGGTCTTACCTGCTTCAAAATAGCTTTCGCCTAAATAGTTGTAGGTTTTCGCGTCCGGTTTGTAGGTTTTCAACTGTTCAAATGCGGCGAGCGAATCGTTGAAGCGTTTTAGTTTGAAATATGCTAAGCCTAATTGCTCAAAAGCATTGATGTAATCGGGTTTGAGCGCAATGGCGCGTTTGTAGGCGAGAATTTCTTCGTCTGTGCGATTAAGTTTGCCGAGACATAAACCGAGTGCGTATTGTGCGTCCGGGTTATCGGTGTCGAGTTTCGCCGCTTGCCGGTAAGCTTCGGCCGCGTCTTTATATTCTTTCAAAGCAAAGCTCGACGCGCCGATGTTGATAAAGGTCGCTGCCCATTCAGGGCGCAGCCTTGCGGCTTGGCGCGAGGCTTTTAAGGCTTCCTGATGGCGTCCCATCATTCCGTAAGAAAATCCCGCCTGATACCACGCTTCGGCGTAATTCGGATCGGTTTCGGTCGCTTTTTCAAAAAACGAAACGGCGCGCGCATAATCGTCGCGCGACAGTTGTGCCAAACCTTGTGAATAGAAATTCTGCGCGGCGGATCGTTTATTTTTCTGCGTTTCGTTGTTAAGAGTCGAAAAGGTTTGTAGTTCGCCGATTTTGAGTTGCGCGATTCTTTCCGATGGCACAGCAAAATTCAGACTCTGACCTTCGGCGGCTTGCAGCGTCGCGATGCCGATCACTTGTCCGAGCATATTGACAACCGGCGAACCGCTTGAGCCGGGCGAGATCGGAGCGGTGATTTGAATGATCTTGCCGTAGCCGGAAATTTCTCTGACGGCAGAAACGATGCCGTTCGAGACCGAACCTTC
>JANPDZ010000566.1:0-3635 GCA_031431735.1 Acidobacteriota bacterium
CGAACCGAGGATTTGACGGATTTCCGCCGATTTATTGAAAATATTTATTAATTCGCCGAAAGTTTAATTAAAATAATCCGCCGATTTTCCGCTTAATCCTCGGTTCGTCCGCGTCCAATTTCTTCTTTGATTTTCTAATCAATACTCAGGTTTATCTATAACTTTTTACTGACGCACTACCTTGAAAATTATTTATTGATTGAAATTTCCAAGTCTTTTGATGCCGTATTGCCGAAATAATCGGCGGCAAACACGCGCAAGACGTAATTGCCTTTTTCAAACCCGGCGGTATCGAAAAAATCTTCGTTTGCTACGCTGCCGTGAACCTTGTTGGTAGCAATATAATTAAAGATGGTTTCACCGGTCGCGCCTGATTTGCTTCCCAAAGCATAGACGAGCTTGACCGCTTCGGGTTCGGGCAGAACCTTCTCAAAACGAATCGTCCATTGCCGGTCGGTAAGCGGAGTTTTGTCGTCTTTTAAGAGTTGATAACCAATCGAAAAAACTCCCAACCGACGCCGTTCGGCATTTCCGTCCATTCGGTCGTAAGCCTTCACGACGATGCGCGTTTTTCCGCTCAGCGTGATACGAGAGGTTTTGTTTTGGTTTTCAAAATCAACCCAGTTTTCATTATAAAGCGAAACTTTTTCGATGACAGGCGCGATCTTGTCAGAAATATCGGGAAGGATCAGCGCGTCGAGCGCGTTCATTTCCGCGCCGCTTCGGCCCGCAATGAGATGAACGTGATTCATTGCGTTTAGAGTGCCGATGGCTTCGCCGGCTTGAAATTTTATGCCGCGCGGAACTCGCACACCGACGAGCTTTTCATTCTCATCTTTTGAAAAAAGAAATCGTTTGTCGTCGAAAAGTTTGTCGTCGCGGTCGCGCCCCAAACGCAGATGGATATAGCCGAGAGTTGGAAGTCTGACAAGTTCGCGCAATGACGCAAAGTTTTCGGCAGCAATCGGACGCAAGACTTTTTCTGAACGGATAAATCGAGCTGTTTCGCCGTAACCGCCGACAATATCAAGTCCGTTGTGAAACCAAACCTGGTCGCTGCCTTCCTTTATTTCGCCGCGAACTTCGCCGAGCGTTCCGGCAATCTCACGCTTTCTTCCGGGCGGATCATATGACCAACGCGGATCGGCGAGCTTGCGGAAATCTTCTGCTGAAACTCGCATCATTTCAATTTCTTCCGGCGTAATTGTTTTGCCGATCTCTTCGCCCGTGAAAACCCTCACCGATTGGTTTTCCGAATCCGCTACAAATAGATTGCCTTTTTCGTCCAAAGCCAAGCCTGACGGGCGATTAAACCGCGAATCTTTTAAGTTGCCGTCAGCAAAGCCGCGTATATCGTTGGAAATGGTTTTGACGATTGGAATAATGCGGTTATCAATAACGCGAATTGCGTTACCGTCAGCGATATAAATCGTGCCTGTTTTATCAATTGTGAGAGCGGTTGGTTGCACGAAAACCGCGTCGCTTAAACTGCCGTCAATCAGATTTGCAGTGCCGTTTCCTGCCAATGTCCAGGTTCTGCCGTCAGGTTCGACGACCCGCAGACGACGATTGTTTGAATCAGCGACGATGATTTTTCCGTCGGCGGTCACGGCAATTCCGCACAGCGTATCAAATTTTGCTGATGCGCCCGCACCATCTGAGAAACCTTTGGAACTTCCTGCGAGAGTCGAAACATTGCCGTTTTCGATAACGCGGATCTTGTCGTTATAAGTATCGGCGACAAAGATCTTTTCTTCCGAAACCGCTACGCCGATCGGCGCATAAAATAGAGCCGATTGGGCATCGCCGTCAGCAAATCCCGATTGATTCTCAACTCCGGCGATAGTTTCAATTTCGCCAGTCGGTTTGATCTTTTTGATCGTGTGTGTTCCTGAATCGGCGACGATCAGGTCACCGTTCTTATCAAAAGCGATTTGTGAAGGGGTGTCGAATTTATCAGAGAAAATTGATGTATTACCATTTTTAGAAATTTTAAGGATCTTGCCTGTTTCGCCATCGGAAACGTAAATTTCATCATTCCTGACGGCAATTCCAAATGGCTCGCCAATTTTTTCGGTGATGCCGTAAAAGGTTTTGACTGTTACATTGGGCTTTATTTTGTTAATGGGTTTTTGGCATGACAAACTCATCAACAGCAATAATAAAACTGACGCAAAAGCACAAAAGGCAAGTGGCAAAACGGTGTTTACATTTGAAAATAAGGTCAATGGTTTCGAAAAGTTTGATAATTTTCTTTTCATCGGAGTAATGTTTTTGATTTTTTGTGATTTTGAGTTGAACGAATTCTTAAACATTTGCTTTTTTCAAACTTACAACAGGAGTTTGCAAAGGACAAATCAAATAATATTTGATATTATCTCCAAACAGCCCCAAAATAGTTTAACAAAAGGAGAGAAATTTATGTTTTCATTAGAAGATTTATTAGGACAACAACAAGGCACCGAAGCCTTAAGTCAGGTCAGTCAACAGGTCGGTGCTGAACCGAGCCTTGTCAATACTGCTATTCAAATGGCTTTGCCGACGATTTTGAATAGTTTGGCAAACAACTCCGCGACACCTGAAGGCGCGCAAAGCCTAAACAATGCGTTAGAAAAAGACCATAGCGGCGGCGGGATTTTGGACAATCTCGGCGGACTTGCAGGGATGATCTTCGGAGGCGGACAACCATCGCGCCAAGCCGATGCCGGTGGAATTCTCGGACATATTTTGGGGGGAAGTCAGGGCAATGTGACACAGCAAATCAGCAATCAAAGTGGTTTGGGAATGGGACAAGTCGCGCAAATTCTGATGTTTCTGGCTCCGCTTGTGATGAGTTATCTGGGCAAACAAAAACAAGAGAAGAATCTCGATGCAGGCGGACTTTCAGCAATGCTCGGACAGCAGCAACAGCAGATTCAGCAAGCACCGCAGGGCGGATTATTAAACTCGTTGCTCGACAGCGACAACGACGGAAGCATCACCGACGACATTGCTTCGATGGCATTCAAATATATGACCAACCGTTAAAAAGGTAAAAGGTAAAAAGGTAAAAAAGACGAGCGGCGTTTTGTTGCTCGTCTTTTTTTATTACAACCTGAAAATTAATTATTGAAACAAATCGAAAGGTTGACCGTAAAAATTCAAAACAAAACCACTACTCAAATATTTGTAGAGTGATTAAAAAATAACAATTTAAGGAAAAATATGATTCTAAACCCTATCTCTCGTAAGATTCTGGCATTTTCGATGCTGTTCTTACTTGGATTTTCGAGTGTTGTTTCGGCGCGTCCGCTGAAAAATCCATTATTACAGCAAGACCGCGAGGTAAATAAACTTCCGCCGGTTAATTGGATTCGCAGCCGGGCGATTGATGTCAAACACATTGCAATAGATTTAAAGTTTGACTGGGAAAAAGAATCGGCTTATGGAACGACAACGATTACGGTCGCGCCTTTTAAGGACACCAATAAATTTTATCTCGACGCGGCCTTGATGACGATAAATTCCGTCACCCTTTTAAACGGCACTGTTTTGAAATTCAATTACGATGGAAAAAAAGAAAATGACAATCTCGAAGTGATGCTCGATCGCGTTTATAAAAGCGGCGAAGACATCACCGTAAAAATTGATTATCG
>JANPDZ010000567.1:0-5166 GCA_031431735.1 Acidobacteriota bacterium
ACATAATCGGCGGAATTATTGATACGGACTTTCTTTGCCGCAAAAATTTCTTCGGGCAAGCGGTCAAATTCAACCGAATCGCTCTCGATCGCCTGTTCAAATAATTTCATTCCGTTCGGGGTTAAATCGTCACCTGCCACCTTTCGACGATTTTGGTCGAAAAACGCAATCGCCGTCACACGATCGGAAGTTTTCAATCTTCCCAAATATTCGTCTAAACCTTTTTGTCCTTCGTTTTGATAAATTTGCGCAGCAGTTTGCACTTGAATATTAAAAGAATCAGAAACAAGAATCCGCCACTGCCGCACAAACGGCTCGTTCTGCGTCGTCCAACTGACAAATGTAAAAACGCCGATCAACAATGCAATTGCCAGCCAGAACCATAAAAATATTTTTAGAAATAAACTCATTTTGATTTTAGATTTGGGATTTGGGATTTGGGATTTTTAAGTATTAAATCCGAAATCCGAAATCCCCAATCCCCAATTAAACCACTGTGTAAATATAGCCGACCGAGCGAATCGTCTTTATTCGTTCGCTTTTATCACTGCGCAGACCAAGTTTTTTCCGCAGATTGCTGACGTGCATATCAAGACTTCGGTCAAATGGCGAAAGTCGGCGGTCCAAAACTCGCTTGCTCAAATCTTCTTTTTTAACGACCTTACCGGCTTGTTCGAGCAGCGCGACGAGCAAATCAAATTCGACCGCTGTCAAATTTATGTCGTCGCCGTTGATTTTCGCACTGCGTCCGGTCAACGAAACTTCGATATCTTCGACACTAAAAGATTCCGACGAAACTTGTTTATTTTCATTATTGTCCTGCACTCTGCGCAAAACCGCCCGAAGCCGTGCAACAAGTTCACGCGGATTAAAAGGCTTCGGTAAATAATCGTCCGCACCGATTTCGAGCCCGACGATGCGTTCCATATCATCTCCTTTGGCAGTCAGCATCAAAACCGGCAATTTAGAACTTTTTCGCAAATCACGCAACACATCAAAGCCGTTTTTGCGCGGCAGCATAACATCGAGAATCGCCATTTCATATTCGCCCGAAAGAGCCTTTTCCAATCCTTTTTCGCCGTCGTGAACGGATTCCAGCGTAAAACCTTCGACACTTAAATATTCCGAAACAAGTTCGCAAAGTTCTTCGTCATCGTCAATAATCAGAATTTTAATCATAACCGAAATCATTTTACGTCAAAAATACTGTCAGTGCCTAAACCTTTACATTTCTTTGCATTACTTCACGATAAATGACGTTCGGCAGCGAGTTTATTTCGTCTTAAACAATGAACGCAAAAAACATTTGCGTAAATTTTGAAATAAATTAGTTAGGAGAAAATATGAAAAAAATAACAATCGCAATTTTAGCAATCGCAATCTTAGGTCTCGGCACAGTCTTTATTTTCGCTCAAAAAGGCGGAATGAAACGCGGCGGTTTCGGTGGACGTGGTTTCGGCGGCCCGGGTTTTGAAAGGATGTTTGAAAAACTAAACTTGTCTGATGAACAAAAAACGCAGGTCAGGGCGATTTTGGAAGATTCCAAAACACGGATCAAACCTTTAATGGAAAGTTTGAAGGCAAATCACGAACAGATCGAAGATCTCGGCACGGACGGTATTTTTAATGAAGCTCAGGTTCAGCAAATCGCTGCTGCCCAAGCGGAAACAACAAAACAATTGATCATTGAAAAGGAAAGAACGAAAGCCCGGATTTTCGCGATATTGACACCCGATCAACGCACAGAAGCCTTGGCATTGAAAGAGCAAATGAAAGACCGTTTCAAAGACAGATTCAAAAAACTCTTCGGCGGCAAAGTTGAAGTCGGCGGAATGGAAGAATAACTTTTCCTTTTCGATAATTTAGGCAAAGAGCGGTTGAAATTTCAGCCGCGCTTTTTTATTTTTTTGATAACTATAACTTTTTGACGATCATTTGCGTATTGAAAAATAATAAACATTGCTACAATCAAACATTATGCCGACCAATTTAACCGAAATCGAAGACGTTGAACGCGGAAAGATCGTTTTGCGGGTTGAAGGTACGCTGATGCACGACGACGCGATTCTATTAGAAAAGATCGCGCTTGATTTGCGCTCGGCACGCGGAAAAAATATCACACTCGACCTTGCCGACCTCGATTTTCTCGACAGCGACAGTGCACCGATTCTCAAACGAATTGAACGCGAACACGGTTTTGAAATCGAAGGAATGGAATTCTTCCTGCAAGCGATGATCAACGAAGCCGAAAGAAATCAAAGCTAATAAAAATTTGGACTCTGTCTGATTTTGCGATAGCCTTTAGATAATGCAAAAATTTTATCGTAAAATTGTCCGTGTTGGTTTTATTTCTCTCGGCATACTCTTCGCCGGATTCGGTTTGCGCGGATTTCTCATTCCAAATCATTTTATTGACGGCGGCGTCACCGGAACTTCGATGTTTCTCTCGCAAATTTCAGGTTTCAGGCTTTCGTTTCTGATACTTTTGATCAATACACCGTTTGTCATTCTCGGTTGGCGAATGATCTCAAAACGATTTTCCGTTACCAGTGCGGTCGCCATTGTGGCATTGGCTATTGCCATTTTTGTCATTCCTTATCCGGTTGTGACCGACGATAAACTGCTGGCAGCGGTTTTCGGCGGAGTTTTTCTCGGCGCAGGGATCGGTTTGGCGATTCGCGGCGGCGCGGTTTTGGACGGAACGGAAATTATCGCGCTTCTCGTCAGCCGCAAAACAGGCATCACGATCGGCGATTTTATTTTTGTCTTCAATGTCGTGCTTTTTTCCGTCGCGGCATTTTCGCTCGGCATCGAACCCGCGCTTTATTCGATGCTGACCTATTTTTCCGCTTCAAAAACGATTGATTTCCTGATTCACGGGCTTGAGGAATATAATGGCGTTATCATCGTTTCGCAGACGAAATCCGATGAGATAAAACAGGCGATTGTCAAAGACTTAGAGCGTGGCGTAACCATCTATGAAGGACGCGGCGCACGCCGCGACACGCCGCAGGATATTTTGTTTTGTGTGGTCACAAAGTTTGAAATTCCAAAGATCAAGGAAACAATAAATGCGATTGACGAAAACGCTTTCGTTGCCATTCACACGATCAGCGATACGAGCGGCGGCGTCATCCGCGGTCCGCTTTTGCCGGTTCTCGAAGCGGTTGATATTCACGCCGAAATCGAAAATACAAAAGCTCCTAATGAATA
Organism: Acidobacteriota bacterium; assembly: GCA_031431735.1. Taxonomy (GTDB): domain Bacteria; phylum Acidobacteriota; class Blastocatellia; order Pyrinomonadales; family Pyrinomonadaceae; genus JAFDVJ01. The sequence continues at coordinate 3,214 of JANPDZ010000567.1, forward strand.
ATGTATGAAAACAAGCGAAATAGCTGAATTCTTAAACGGTCAACTAATCGGCAGCGGTGACAATGAAATCCGTCGCGTCGCAAGTCTTGATAAAGCGCGTGAAAACGAACTCAGTTTTGTCGAAAAGCCTGAGAGTTTGAGCCAGACTAATGCCTCGTGCCTGCTCGTCCCCGAACATTTCGACATTGAAATTTCAATACCTGTTATCAAAGTAAAAAACCCAAAGCTCGAATTTGCCCGCATTGCCGCCAAACTTCTTCCGTTCAATTGGCGTTCGGATTGGCACAAAACTGCCGTCATTGCTGAAAATGCCGATGTCCGCGCAAGTTTTGTCGGCGCGTTTGTATCCATCGGCGAAAACACAAACATCGGCGAAAGCTCGCAAATTTTTGGCGGAGTACGAATCGGCGACAACGTCCAAATAGGTAAATGCACAATCATTCACTCGAACTGCGTTATTTATGACAATGTTTTAATCGGTAACGATTGCGTAATTCACGCCGGAGCAATTATCGGCGCAGACGGTTTTGGTTTTGTCCGCGACGGGACTCGCGGTTACGTCAAATTCCCGCAAATTGGTTCTGTTTCAATCGGCGACGATGTGGAAATCGGTGCCAACACCTGCGTTGACCGCGGAGCATTGGGCGAAACGCGCATCGGCAACGGCACAAAAATTGATAACCTTGTCCAAATCGCGCATAACGTTCAAATCGGCGAGCGTGTCGTGATCGCTTCTCAAACCGGAATTTCCGGTTCGACCATTATCGAAGACGATTGCGTGATCGGCGGACAAGTCGGTTTCGGCGACCACGCGACAATTAAATCCGGCGCGATCATCGGTTCGCAAGCCGGCGTTTTGCCCGGTAAAATTGTTCGAAGCGGCGTTTGGTGGGGAACGCCCGTTCAACCGCTCGACGAATACAAACGGCAAAATGCTCATGTCAAAGGATTGGGTAGATTGAAGGAACAAGTCAAAGAATTAAAAAAACAAATCAAGGACAAATCCACATAAACACATAAATTATGAAATTTTCCTTTGAAGTCGGACAAGGCGAACCGCACAGAGTCGATTTTTTTTGGGGACAGATGTTTGGCACACTTCAAATCAAAATTGACGGTAAAATTATTGACGAAAAGAGTTTTACGCTCTTTTCGCCGACAAGCTTTACCGCGCCGCTCGATGTTCCCGATGATGAAAAACTTAAATTCGGTATCATCGAAGTTTTATTGGTTGAAAAATGGTCGTTTGAGGTCGGCATTTATGAAAAACACAATGTCCGCATCGAAAAACAGCGAACAAAACTCCTGGCTGGTTTGCGGCCGCACACATACCGCGTGTTTATTGATGACGAATTGTTCGAAGAACACCGTGGTTATTGATCAGGGCTTATTCAAAGTCGGAATTTGAGAAGAATTATCTATCATCTATCATCTATCATCTATTATCTATTCCGAATCGTTCATTGATATAACCTGCGGAATAGATGAAAGATGAAAGCTGATAGTTGATAGATTCCGATTGAATATGACGGACGCACAACTTTTTAGACTTTGAATAAGCCCTGGGTTATTGATTTGTTTTGCTGCTGTTATTGACCTTTGCCGCTAATTTGTTGATAATAAAAACATCAAAATCAATCATCTCCTGAATTAATATGGAAAAAGCAGAATCCCAAACTGAAGTTGTCGAAATTATTTTTCGCGGTGAGTATCTGCATATTACTCATCCTGACAATTTTGTATTACTGCCGGAAGAACTAAACAAACTTTGGCAAAATCTTGCCGCCGCCTGCAAAATTCACGATTGCCGCCGGGTTCTCAATGAAGGAAATTTAGATTTCAGTAAAATAAGAGCGTATGATGCTTATAATTCGGGCAGTCAAGCCGGAGAAATTCGCGGTTTGCGGATGGCTTGCCTGTTTCCGAATTATGAGCCTGATGAACAATCCGAAT
>JANPDZ010000568.1:0-3028 GCA_031431735.1 Acidobacteriota bacterium
GAATCGGACTTGAACCGTCCGATTCAGCCCGATGTCAGAATTCTCGACGGTTTGAATCCGCGTGCTTCAAGCTTGCAGCGGGCTCAGTCGGGCGGCATCACGACCGTTAATGTAATGCCGGGATCGGGACATCTCGATAGCGGACAAACACTCTACATCAAACTCCGCGACAGCGCGTCAAAGGTTGAAGATCTTCTAATCTATGATAAAGACGGCAAATATATGGGCGGGATAAAATTTGCCAACGGCACGAATCCGATTCGTCCGGGCGGCGGAAATTTCCCCGGAACCCGTGCTAAGTCGGTTGCGCTTGTCAGGGAACAACTTATCAAAGCGCAGGAATACAAAGCGAAAATCGTTAAGGCAGGCGACGACAAAACAAAACTTCCGACACGTGATCTGGCAATGGAAGCACTCGTCGAAGTTTTGGACGGCAAACGCGTCGTGCATTTTCATTCGCATCGCCACGACGATATTTTGAGTGCGCTGCGCCTCCAAAAAGAATTTGGCTTTCGTGTCGTTCTACAACACGTTTCCGAAGCCTGGAAGGTCGCCGATGAGATCGCGAAAGCAAAAGTTCCGTCTTCGATAATTTTAGTTGATTCGCCCGGTGGAAAGCTCGAAACAACCGACACCAGATGGGAAAATGGTGCGGCACTCGAAAAAGCAGGTGCGTTGGTCGGTTTTCACACAGACGATTACATCACGGATTCGCGCTTTTTTTTGAGGCAAGCGGCACTTGGCGTGCGCGCCGGAATGTCGCGCGACAAAGCACTTTACGCGATGACGATGGCGGGCGCGATAATGCTCGATATGCAAGACCGCGTCGGTTCGCTCGAACCAGGCAAAGACGCGGATTTTATCGTTTTGAGCGGTGATCCGCTAAGCGTGTACACGCACATCGAACAAACTTGGGTCGAAGGCAAGAGCGTATTCAACCGCAGTATTCCGATGGATTATCTGACAGCGGTCGGCGGTTACGGCGCGACCAATGACAAACTCATTCACATTGATTGTTTTGACGACGATTTCGGAGGGCAGAAATAATGAAAACAGTATTCAGTGGTCAGTGGTCAGTTTTGCTTTGCGCCTTTGCGCCTTTGCGGGAATCTTTTTTATCTTTTCGATTAATATTTTCTCCCAAATTGCCGTTAAAGCCGAAACGGTTTGGACAATGGCGGGTGAACCGATCACTAACGGTGTGGTGTTAGTCAACAACGGCAAGATCGAAGCCGTCGGCACCGCTGCGCAGATCAAAATCCCGGCAAATTACAAAGTTATCACTGCAAAAGTCGTCACACCCGGATTGATTGACGCGCATACTGTCGTCGGTTTGAACGGTTATTTAAATCAGCCGACCGATCAAATGGCGCTCGATGGTAGTTCACCGATCCAGCCCGACTTGCGGGCGATTGATGCCTACAATGCAGAAGAAATTTTGATCGGTTGGATGCGTTCGTTTGGCGTCACCACGATCCATACCGGACACCAGCCGTCCGCTCTTGTGCCCGGTCAAACGATGATCGCAAAAACCTTCGGCAAAAACGTTGATGAAGTGACATTGGTGCAAACAGCGATGATTTGCGTAACTCTGGGCGACAGTAGTTTAGCCGGACAAGGCAAATCGCCCGGCACACGCGCCAAACAAATCGCGATGCTCCGCGCCGAACTGATCAAAGCCGGAAATTACAAAGGCGAACCGCGTGATTTGAAGCAGGAAATGTGGAAAAAGGTCTTAAACCGCGAAATTCAGCTGCTTGTCACGGCAAACCGCGCTCAAGATATTATGAATGCTCTGCGGCTTGCCAAAGAGTTTAACCTCAAGATCGTGCTTGACGGCGTTTCCGAAGCCCAATCGGTCATCAACGAAATAAAAGCTTCCGGTTTCCCGGTCATCATTCATCCGACAATGTTTCGCGCCGGTGGCGAAACCGAAAGTCTTTCGATGGAAACCGCCGCCAAACTTAAAGCGGCGGGAATAACGGTTGCGCTTCAGAGCGGTTACGAAGGCTATGTGCCAAAAACCCGCGTTGTGTTGTTTGAAGCCGCACTGGCAGCGGCAAACGGTATGTCGAGAAGTGATGCGCTTGCCACCATCACGATTGATGCGGCAAAAATCTTAGGTCTTGACAATCGCATCGGCTCAATAGCGGTCGGCAAAGACGCCGATCTGGCAATGTATGACGGCGACCCGTTCGAGTATGTCACGCATTGTACAGGCACAATAATTAACGGCAATATAGTCAGCAATATTGTCCGGTAATTTATTAAACCAAAAGAAGCGGGACTGTTTTACAAATATTTATAAATTAGATACCATCTTGGTTGTAGTTTCGTACAAAAAATACAAGCATTAAAAATATTATGGTTAACGGAATATAGGCAATTAGTCTATACCCGAAATTAGTCCAAATATGAGTTCGCTCCGAAAAGTCATTTTTAGCAGTTTTGGTTCTTAAAATTGAATTTTACCATTTTTGAGAACCAAAACTGCAAATTGAGCGATTGAACGATTTTTCTATCAAACAAGGGTTTTCGGAGTGGGCTCAACTATGCAATCTTTGTTTCCCGATAAGTTTGCTATTATCAGGAAAAGCCTCTAAAGGCTTTTGTTAAATTTTAATTTTATGAGGATATTTATGAAGAAAAAAACACTTTTAGTATTAACAATTTCGGCACTTGCGTTAGCCATGTTTGGCTGTAGTGCCAGTATTTCAACCGGCGGAAATTCGACGACAAACGCTGCAAAACCCGCGAACACCACTCCGGCAACAAATGGGGCTTCAAATTCAGCATCGAATTCGGCAACTGCCCCAAAGAAAGTTGAAGCACCGAAAACGGCTTTGAAAGATGAAAAGAAACCCACCGACACTACTGCCAAGAAAGCGAGCAAGAACAATCCGGTTCCCGAAAACTGGATTGATATTTATGACGAACAAAAAGGCTACTCATTCTCGGTTCCCGATGGAACGACCGGCGGATGGGAAACGACCTCGAATGGCGTTGATGTCTTTGCCGCAAAGACACC
>JANPDZ010000569.1:0-6394 GCA_031431735.1 Acidobacteriota bacterium
CGGAGATTAGAGTGGGTTTTTAAACGCAAAGGAGCAAAGACGCAAAGTTCTTTTTATTTATTTTGACTTAAACCCAAAAAATCTTTGCGTCTCTGCGTCTTTGCTCCTTTGCGTTTAAATAACAATGCGACTTTGCGAAAAATTAAAGCATAAATGAACGAATCCGAAATACAAGATTTTTGGCAAAAACACCCTTGCGGCGAAGATTTTGTCGGCGGTTCGGAAACTTTTGAAGCGGATTACGAAACATTCTTTGAAAATTACGACAAATTCCGTTATACAAAAGAACCGCACATTTTGGAATGTCTCAAAGAAATTGATTTTCAACACAAGCGAACACTCGAAATCGGACTCGGGCAAGGCGCGGATTCAGAACAGATCATCAAAAGCGGCGCGGATTGGTTTGGAGTTGATTTAACGGCGGAATCTACGAAAAGAGTCCATATCAGGCTAAATTTGCGAAAGCTAAAATTCGGCGGAATCACCAACGCCAGCGCGGTAGAAATGCCATTTGCCGATAAAAGTTTTGACATTGTATTTAGCCACGGCGTATTGCATCACATTCCCGAAATTAATAAAGCTCAAAGCGAAATTCATCGAATATTAAAGCCGGACGGCGAACTTGTCGTGATGCTTTATGCGAAAAACTCGCTGAATTACCGATTATCAATTGCGGTTTTAAGGCGTTTGGGGTTGCTCGGGATGTATCTGGCAAAACCAAACGCGACCGGGCTTGTCGGGCAACATATTGCCAATGCCAGACAAAAAGGTTTGTGGAATTATTTGAAATTGAAAAATTTTATTCATCGCAACACAGACGGCGCACTCAATCCGTATTCAAAGGTTTATGATTTAAGGGAAGTCGAAAAAGATTTTCCCGATTTCAAGATCGTCAAAAGCTATCAGAGATTTATGCACGCGCCGCCGCTGCCGGTTGGAAAATTGCCGTTTGAAAATTTCCTTGGCTGGCATCTGTGGGTTCATTTGAAACCGCGATAAAGAAAATTCTATGTTAGAAATCCGAAATCCGAAATCCAAAATCCAAAATTTCACCGGTATCGGACTTGGTTTTCGCGAACAATTTCGGGCTGATATTTTTTTGAATCAGGACAAAATTGATTTTCTTGAAATCACGACCGACCATTATCTTGATGCAAACCCGCAAAAGCTCGACGAATTAAAACTACTCAAAGAACATTTCCCGCTGATTCCGCATTCGCTCGAACTTTCGCTTGGCAGTGCCGAGGGAATTGACGAAGAATATCTCGAAAAAGTCGCTCAAATAGTTGAATTTGTTGATCCGCAATGGTTTTCAGATCATCTTTGTTTTACAGGATCGGGCGGCGTCAAAATCGGACATCTGGCGCCCGTTCCTTTTACGCGAGAAGCAATAAAAGTTTTTGTCAAAAACATTACACAAGTAAAAATGCGTATTAAAACTCCACTGATCCTTGAAAATATAACCTATCTTGTGAAGTTTCCATCGTCGGAAATGTCCGAAAGCGTATTTATTAAAACGATTCTTGAAGAAACTGATTGCGGATTGCTGCTTGACGTGACGAATCTTTATATTAATTCACAAAACTTCGGGTTTGACTGGCGAAAGTTTCTCGACGAAATCCCGCTGGAACGCGTTGTTCAGCTTCATTTTGTCGGTTCGCATAAACAGGGCAAAAGGTTGATCGATGCTCATTCCAATAAAACGGAAGACGGTATTTGGGAAGTGTTTCGGGAAGTTTGCTCGCGTGCAAATGTAAAAGGGGCAATTTTGGAACGTGATGAGAATTTCCCGCCGTTTATCGAGATTTTGAGTGAATTACAGACAGCGAGAGTTTATTCCGAAAAATAAAATTGAATCAGACATTATTGGAAATAAAACAAATTTCCAAGTGTTCGTCGCAGGTCACAAATTTAATAGAGGCGGATTATAACGGCTCAGTCACAAAGTCAAAACCGGTAACATCGGCTTGCGGTGTAACCATTCGCGACGGCTGTGTCAATACATATTTCTTGGTTGAGACCGTGACCGTATATGTCATTCCCGATTGAAGTCCCTGAAAATTATAAGTTCCGAAACTGTGTGTTTGCACCGTCACAGGAGTTGGCAGATTTCCGCCCGACAGAGTGACGCGAACATTGCGAATACCGTTGCCCTCCGCTGTCAGGATACGTCCGCTAAGCGAGACATTTGTCACCGGCACCATCGCGTAGGCGTGAGTCTGTCCATTAAAAACGCCGGTTCCGACAATGACGTTTGTGTCACTGATCCCGAGAGCCGACGAAGACGTATTCATTGATAGATCCCAACCCGTACCGGCGGGAATCAGATCGGCAAGGCGATAAGTGCTGGTGCCGTCGTATAAAAAGGGAATCGAGAAAGCCGAAGAGTCATTGCCGACCACCCAACCGGCCGAATTGACTGCTCGTGCCGAACCTTGCGTAGTACCCGCAGCAAGCGGGATCGCGACCATTCCGCCTGCCTGAGACCAGATGAACGGTAATCCCGAACCCTGATTAAGCATACTCGAACCAACAACAAAACCTGTGTTGCTGACGGCGAAAGCTAGGGCACCGTTTGCGCCGGGAAGTGCGCCGACCTCGAATGCTGAGCCGCTGCCAATGTCATAAACCATCCCGACATTGCGGGCGGCATTAGTCGGATCAATTCCAGGTCCGACGACACGTCCGGAATCATTGATACCAAAGGCAGTTTGAAAGAAGCTTCCGTTGGGTGTCGTCTGAGATATAAAAGTCGCGGTTCCGCCGCTGAAATAAACGGTCTTTTGCAACGAACCGCCGTTCACCGAACCGACCGCAACACCCGAAGAATTAACGTCATTTGCGTCCCCGAGCGTTTCGCCGGCGGGAAGCGGAAGCTGCGACACGACGCCATTTTGCCAGATCACCGGCAAACGGCTCGACCCGAAGAGTGTTGTCGCGCAAGTGCCGACGACGATGCCGCTATTATTCGCGCTGTTCGAAACACAATGTGTCCGTCCGGCAATATTCGGCAGTCCGACGATGCCGCCGCCAAGCGTCCAAGATAATGCCTGTGCGCCATTAGTTCGAATTGAACGTCCGACCGCGACGTTGCCGGTTGATACACCGAAACCTTGTGAAGCGGTGTCACCCATTTGAATAATTCCAATATCAAAAATCTGATATTGCGGCGGCGGCTGAATCGTCTTCGGTTGGTTCAATGCCGGAACTGTTTCGGCCGAACGCATCAGAGACTTAATATTCAAAGTCTCTTTACGCGTCTGAGATGAAGTGGAGGCTGTCCACGTCAAACTGACGGTTAATGCGAAAATAAGAAATATTGCCGAAAATACATTTCTAAGCGCAGTATATGTTAATTTTTTCATTTTTTACCTTGAAAGACCTTTGAATAAACTCACTGTAAAGCCGTTTTTTCACAAAGTCAAAGCTGCTGTTAAATTCATTTCAGGAATATGAAGACCGGCGGCGAATGCCTCCAAAACAAATTTCTTAATGACTTCAAGATTTTTTTGCATCGGTTGTGAAAGATGATCCAAGATTCGAATGTTATAGGACATGCCTTTTATGGCTAACAATTGAGACTCCGAGAGAATTGGCTAAAACATTTGGCAGATTATCTTAAAATCTAAGTAATTTTAAGATAATCAATAGTTCGTTGGTCAAATATTAGTTCAAAAAACTCTGCGCCTGAAGCGTCTCTGAAGTAAAAATTTACCAATGAAAGATGTCTATGAATGCATTAAGAGTTTTGAAAGTCCATACTCAGTTGATCAAAATTTGGAAAGACAGGTTATTTTCGACCGTAAAAAGCGGTCATTCAAGACAATTGAAACCGCAAAAACTCGCCAATTATCGGAAGCAAAATCTAAAATCCGGCAAAAGTCCAGGATTGGGATTGATTTATAATCCGAAATCCGAAATTTGGATATACTGATACTATGAATTCAACGCCGACGTTCACATTTTAGAAAGCCCACAAACACAAAAAAAGCAAGCTCAATTGGCAAACAATGGAGCAACTCTATCGAAAAATTGCATTACTCTACAGAATCCGACTGGAATAACCCAAAATGAGAATTGCTGGCAAAATGTTGAATACCGCAAACCGCTGACAGTTTGGGGCGAACTTTGGATAATCTTGGAAAAGATATTCGCAGCCAGCGGCGTTGTTGGCGTTGGCGATTCGGCGGAAGTTTAGGCGTTAGTAATGGTGAATGATGAATGTCGGAAAGAAGCAATTCACAATTCACCATTTATCATTCACCATTAAATCAAGTTGGCAGTTCACCGCCCGTTTCTTAAGTATTTTTGATAAGTCGGCATTTAGAGTTAATCTCAGTTTTAGGCGAGAGAAAGGTAGAAACGCGAGTGCAAAAAAGAGCGTGCTTTGACAAAGCAGGCACGCTCCCTTGCAGTCGCGTTTCTGCCTGTTATTCCGAAGGCGCAATTAAAACTAAAAATTACAGCCGTAAAAAAAGACGTGAAACCATGGTGTTTCACGTCTTTTCTTTTGTTAGGAGAAACTCAAATTAATATCTGCGGACCTTACGGTAAACTCTTTTCTTCTTGTTGAGCTTGTAGGTGTAAAGCGCCGAACTTCCCAAGCCGACACCACCGCCAATCAACGCGCCTTTTTTTCCGCCGAGGAGACCGCCGATTAATGCGCCACCGCCCGTGCCGAGTGCCATATTAATTCGGTTACGATGACGGCGGTAATAACTCGGTTTTCTGACCCGTACCCAACGGACACGTCCGTTGCGGTCAACTACTCTCCGAACATATTGCTTTTGAGCCGCCACCGGAACCGGCGTCGAGGCAATAAACAAACCCATTCCAAAAACTCCGATCATAAATGCTAAGATAAATTTTTTCATATTTTTATTTCTCCTCTCATAATTTGGCAAAAAACTTTTTCTGCCCTAATAAAGTTCTCTGTTGCAATTACCAAGCCACAACGATTTTGCTCAATAAAACGAGATTTATGTATGCTTTTAATGCAAAAACTGAATCGTTTTTGATCGCCAATATGAATATTTAAGATTTCTAAGACGAGATTTCAAATTAAATCCGGCTGAGATAAAACAATACCTTGGCCAATTTTGGGTGAAATGAAAAAACAGAATTGTTGAAAACAAAAGGCTTCAAAAATTAACCAAAAATTTGAAAATAATTAAAAAGACTTCTGGAAAATCCAGACCCAATTTTAATTATAAAGATCGTTTTTGCCATATTTATAAAGCCAATAAAAACAACATCGAAGGCTTATTTTTCAAATCAAATTTTGGCGAAGGTATTGCAATAAATAAAAGCTTTTTTATTTATTGCCTTGATACGCGGATTATTTCGGCTTACCTTATAAAGAGTTCTAAATTTCAATTCACATACCTTTAAATGCCAAGCTATGCCGCGAATTATTTTATTCATTCTATTTGTCGCCATTTTTTCATTGCCGAATATTGTTTTCGGACAGGACAAACCGGAGGAATCCTTCGACCAGAAAACGCAGAAACTCCAAAAGATAGATGGCTTTATGCCGCTCTATTGGGACGCGAAAGGCGGAAAGATGTTTTTGGAGATTACGCGTTTTAACCGGGAGTTTCTTTATCAAATCTCGCTTCCTGCCGGAGTTGGTTCAAATCCGATCGGGTTAGACAGAGGACAACTTGGACGGACGTTTGTCGTTTATTTTGAGCGTGTCGGGCAAAAGATAATGCTTGTTCAGCCCAATTATCGCTATCGTGCGTTGACGACCGACGAAGCTGAACGCAAAGCCGTCGCCGATTCTTTTGCGCGTTCGGTGATTTATGGATTTAAGGTCGAAGCTGAGAAAGGCGACACGGTTTTGGTTGACGCGACGGCGTTTTTGATGCGCGATGCGCACGGCGTTGCCGATCGTTTGCGGCAGGCAAGGCAGGGAAATTATCGTATTGACGAATCGCGCAGTTCGTTTTATCTCGAAAGAACTAAAGGATTTCCGCTCAACACGGAAGTTGAAACGACGCTGACCTTTGCCGGCGAAGATGCCGGACGTCTTGTTGCCTCAGTTACGCCGACAGCGAATTCGGTGACAGTTCGCGAACATCATTCGTTTGTTGCATTGCCCGATAATAATTACAAACCGCGTAAATTCGATCCGCGTGTCAATGCGTCGGGCATTACGTTTTATGATTATGCCTCGCCATTTACCGAAGCTTTAGAAAAGCGTTGGATCTCGCGCCATCGCCTTGAGAAAAAAGACCCGAATGCGGCGGTTTCAGAAGTCGTCAAACCGATCGTTTATTATGTTGACAACGGTGCGCCGGAACCGATTCGTTCGGCATTGGTCGAAGGCGCAGCGTGGTGGAATCAGGCATTTGAAGCCGCCGGATTCAAGAATGCTTTTATCGTCAAAGTG
>JANPDZ010000570.1:0-6045 GCA_031431735.1 Acidobacteriota bacterium
TTGCTTTCCTTTATAAATGGATTCAACTCTATTTCTTGTTGAGAAAGACCAACACCGAAGTCTGCACGCTTTCGCGTCGGTTAATGTTGCAAACCGTATCTCTGCCATTACAGCAAAGCATTCGCTTTTTCGGTTATCCCATACCCGCATCGCTATCGGTTCGCCTTACGGCTTGCTTTCCTCGAAAGGAACGATACGGGTTTTCCACGTTCCGCGTAAATACCGGAGTAGGTTAGGTTCTGCCTTTTTGCCGGTGGTGCAACATCTACGTTAGAGAAAATTGTAATCTCTAAACCTGACCACTTGCCTTTTGGCTCAAGCCTGTCAGCATCTTTGGCTTGTTTCCATTGACGACATTTATCAGCAATTCACTTTCATTAACCATACTACTCATTCCTGGCTCTTGACCGAACTGATGCTTTCAGTGCAAGCTACATTGTCCGAGAGGCTTCGCACCCCGTCGTTGCCAACAACGCACGCTCTCGTAGGAAACTCTTGGAAGAACAAGAGGTAATGTCATAGTTAAGACTAAGCATTACAGCTATTTACGCGACTTCGTGTCGCACCCAATTCAATGGACGTGAGGCAAAAACAGCGACGTTGAATGGTTTGCCAACTTGCGTGTGTTTTTGCCAACGTCATCTCAACCGTTAGATGCTTCTTGTAAAAAGAGGCAAAAACGACGGCTTGAATAATTGAAACAGAAACACGCTCCGCGTTTCTTTCAAAGTTGCGTGCGGGCAAACGGCGTGGTGAAAATAAACACGCATCTAATTCAAAATTAGACGTTCGTAAATTAAGTTCAGATAAGGAGATTTAGTATGATTCAGAAAACAATCCCGACTTGTTTAGTTGTTTTATTTCTTGTCATCAATGGCTTTTCTCAAATTACTAGCCAACAATACGTTGCGCCTGACGGTGAATTCTCTTATAGCATCCCGAATGGTTGGGTCTTACGGGATGTGACATGGTCACCGAAATTTAAATCTGCTTATGGGCAATCAATTGATGGATTTGCGCCTAGTATCAATGTCAGTGACGAATCTTTTTCAGGAACGCTTGATGATTATGTAGCTTCCAGTCTGCGAATATTACCAACCCAGTACGAAAAAATGGGTATTAAGAACTTCCAGGTATTAGACCGTTCGAACTTCGTAACTGATGCTAAGCAGAGAGGAATTAAAGTTATTACTAAATCAGATAAGGACGGAAGAGAGGCAAGACTAACTTTCTACTTTTTTGATGGGAAGAATGGTAAAAAGTTCGTAGTCACTTGTATAGCGTCGGCTCAGGAAGGAGAAGTTTACGATAAAATATATGATAAGAGTATGAAGACATTCAAAACGCCCGCGTCCAAAGACTAATTGAACCCGACCGCCCTCAGTTTGCCTCTTATCAACCTTGTTGCCTGTGATAAAGTCGAATATCATCGTCGGACGGCGGGTTAAATTCGGTCGTTCGGCTTCTCTCCCTTTGATTTGAACAAAAGGAATTGTAAAATGATTCGGGAGATAAAAGCTATGCAAATCGTTACTTTACAAGCTCATTTTGACGGCAAACAGATTTTACTTGACGAGCCTTATGAACTTGCCCCAAATACAAAACTGGTTGTCAGCGTAATCGAGATGCAGGATGGAGAGCGTCAGGATTGGACGCGTTTTTCTTTGACAAACTTGGAACACGCTTACAGCGACGATGAACCGGAATACTCGTTAGACTTAATCAAAGAGGCAAACCCGAAGTATGAAGGAAGGTGATGTTGTAACTGATGTTACGCAAATTTGTTTTCAAGGGCTTCGCCCACAGATGTGCGGAAAGGCTGTGCCTTTCCGAAAGGCGTATCCCAACTCTCCGAGGCTACGCTTCGAATGGCGGCAGAGCCGCAAAGAAAATTGAGAAATTTGCTCGGAAAGGCACAGCCTTTCCGCACTATCCGGGCGGCACAGCCGCAAATTCAAATCTTTTGTCAAATTGTCGGCGTAATCGGTTCAATCTCGTCAACACGACATCAAAGATTGTTAGAGAAGTTAAGCAATTACTTGCTTCAATAATGACGAAGCCGAACGACGGAATTGACTTTTGGTATGACCGATAGTATTACTATTTTATGAGTGTCGCAAAAGTAACTATTTCCATCGAATCCGGTTTGCTCAAGAAGGTTGATTATCTCGTCAAAGAGCGAGTTTTCGCTAATCGGAGTCAGGCTATTCAATCTGCCGTCGCGGAAAAAGTTTCGCGTCTGGACAGAAATCGTTTGGCGCGTGAATGTGCCAAACTGGACAAGACGGAAGAACAATCTTTGGCTGACTTGGGCTTGGCGACTGAGACGGAAGAATGGCTCGAATATTAAGAGGCGATATAATTTGGGCGAGTCTTGACCCGACACTCGGACACGAACAATCCGGTTCACGTCCGGTTCTTGTTTTGAGTCAGGATGTTTTCAATGACCGTTCGGGAACAGTCATCGCCGTGGTTTTAACAAGCCAAAAACCGAACGCGGGTTTTCCGTTGACGTTTGAACTTTCCGACCCGAGTTTGCCAAAGCAGTCGTGGGTAAAAATCAGCCAGATTCGGGTGTTGTCAACCGAGCGTTTGGGAAAGAAAATCGGGAAAGCATCAAACGAAGAATTAGAAGCCGTGATCGAAGGTTTGAGTGAAATCATCGGCGCATAACAATTAGGTTTAACAGACAAGTTCAACTTCGTTTAGAGCCCGTCTATGACCGCTAACAAGTTGATATGTCAGCGGTTGCGGTCACAGACCGCCTCTAAACGATTGCTTGGTTTATTGGTCAAGAGATTATAAGTTCTCCTTAAAACATCTTTATATGACACAAAACAAAACTTCATCAACTGAAGAAATTCGCGCCTTATTTCCGGCTTTGAATCGCGTTCATAACGGTTTTCCGGTTGCATATTTCGACGGTCCGGGCGGAACGCAGGTTCCCCGCGCCGTTGTTGACGCGATGACCGATTATCTTTTTAATCACAATGCCAATTCGCATTGGTCTTATCCAACGAGCAATGAAACCGACGCGATCATCGCTTATTCGCGGCTCGCGCTTGCCGATTTTTTGAACGCTTCGGCGGATGAAATCGCATTCGGGCAGAATATGACTTCGCTGACGTTTCATCTGGCGCGGGCGCTTGGCAGAGATTTTTCGGCGGGCGACGAGATCATCGTCACCGAACTCGACCATCACGCCAATATTGATACTTGGCGCAGCTTAGAAAAAGAACGCGGTGTCAAGTTTCGCGTCGTGCCAATGGATATTGAAAGCGGCACGTTGGAATTCGCAGAACTCGAAAATCTTTTGAATGCGAAGACAAAACTTCTTGCGATCGGCGCGGCTTCAAACGCGATCGGGACGATTTCGGATATCAAACGGGCTTGTGCTTTGGCAAAAGCAAACGGCAGCCTAAGTTTTGTTGATGCGGTTCATTATGCGGCGCACGAACTAATTGACGTCGCGGATTTCGGTTGCGATTTTCTGGCGTGTTCGGCTTACAAATTTTACGGTCCGCACATCGGCGTGCTTTACGGGCGCCGGGAAATTCTCGAAAAAGTTGATTTCCCCAAATTAAAACCTGCACCAAACAACGCGCCCGACCGCGTCGAAACCGGCACGCAAAGCCACGAATCAATTGCGGGCGCGGGCGCGGCGGTTGATTTTCTCGCTTCGCTTTCGACGGGAGAAACGCGCCGCGAACGACTGCAAAACACTTTTGGGGAAATTCACCTCCGCAAAAAAGAGCTGTTCAAAACCTTGTGGGAAGGTTTATCGGCAATCAACGGCGTCACGCTTTTCGGACAAAATCCCGAATCGCAGCGCACGCCAACAATCGCTTTTACCGTCAAAAACGTTGCCTCACAAACCGTTTCGGAAAAACTTGCGGAGCGCGGAGTTTTTACCTCGCACGGCGATTTTTATGCGATGACCGTGGTTGAAAAACTCGGTTTGGGTAATGATGGTTTGGTTCGCGCCGGATGCGCTTGTTATACGACAATTGAAGAAATCGAACGATTGATTGACGGCGTTCAAAGCATCGCAAAGGAAGACTAATTTTCGGAATTAGCTGAAAGCTCTTAGCTCATAGCTGACAGCTATTTTACAATTCTTTTCACGGTTTATTAAACAAAAGACGGAAGATGAAAACTCATCTTCCGTTAATTTTTTCGCGCAGAATTATGAATTAAAAACTCTTGCGGAAAAGATACGAAGCACGGATAAAAAACGTCCGGCTGTTGCGTTCAAAACGTCGTTCGAGCTGTCCGGTGATCGGGCTGAAACCGTTGTAATTGAAATTATCGTTGTAGCCGACGTAAAACGCCGTTCCCGGATTCGGATTCCAGCCAAACAGAAATTGTCCGCTGACGTTGCGCTGCAAGGTGTCGTAATCGAGCCGCAGACGCGTGTAAACGAACCGCGAAAACTGATAGGTCGAACGCATCGAAAAGATGTTCGTGTCATATGCGACCTGCCCGTTATCGTTGCGTTTCAGACGGCTTTTCGTGTAATCGAGCGAGAACCGAAGCGGGTCAACGGGTTTATATTCAAAACCGACATTGGCATCAAATTGATAGCCTGCTCCGGGGTCGAGTCCCGGAGGATCGCCCGCCGTATTCGGATCTTGTCTGTATCTCGCCAGCCACGCCAAATAAGCGGGACTGACGCGGTCAAATTTTCCGCCGCCGCCAAAATCAAAATCAAGCGCATTGATAATTGAACCGACAAAACCATAGACGGACAATCGCTTATTGAAACTTTTATTGATATTAAAGCTGAAATAAGGCTGGGTTGCCGCGCGGTCAGGTGCGCCAAAAAATGCTCCTTCCCGACCGATTGCCGAATTGCGTTTTGCACCGAATTCATCTTCGTAGATCCGCTCGCGCATAATTCCGGTTTCGGCATAAATAAACAGATTTTTCTGAAATTCAAGCTGAGCATTGACACCGCCGAATCCATTCTGAAAACGTCCTTTCCAATCGTTGCTGAAACGACCAAATTGATTTGAACTAAAGCGGATAAGTTTTGCCTTCGGGTTTGATTTGGTGCTGAAACGAGTCGCGCCAAAAACAGTATTGGTATTTGTGCGCCGCGTAAAACCGGCATCGGTGCGGTAATTGCTTGTGCGTCCGGAGGCTTCAACAAAGTAGCCGAATTTTTCTTTCGTATAATCCAAAGTCCAGGAATAACCAAAGCCGTTTCCGGTTTTATAAGCAACGCGGTCGGTGTCGGAACTGTAAAAATTCTTTCGCGAATGCGTTCCCAAAACCTGAAACGTCATTACCGTCTTGTCATCCAATTTGAATGTGCCGTCAAATCCGCCGACAAAGTTGCGATTCTTTGGAAAAATCCGCGCCGTGCCGAAAAATCCGATATTGTTGTTTTTGCCGAAATCGCGCTTGACCCGAAGCACGCTAAATAACGCGTTTTTGTCAACAAATTCTTCAATTCCGCAGCGGCGGCTTGGATTAGTCAGCCGTTGTTGTTGGCAAATAGCTAATTCCGTTCGCTCGTCTTCCGAATAATTTCCGGGCGCATTGTCAGAGGCGACGAGAAAACCGAATGATGTTTTATTGATCTTGCCCGTTAATTTCGCCGCAAAATCCGGGTCAACGATTGTCCGCGAATAAAACGGTTGGAGCGGCGAATCGAAAATTTCTTTGCCTTCGAGAAAGAACGGGCGTTTTTCCCGAAAGAAGATCGGAAAACGCTGGTTTGCCAAAATGACCGGCGCATCGGCTTCGATCTCGGCATAATCAGGATTGATCGCCGCATCGAGCGTAATATTCGGCGTAATCGTGTATTTCAGATTGACCCCGATGTCTTTTTTGATCGGGTCATTTGTAAATTTTCCCGGGTCTTGAACGCCGTTCGGATTAAAAATCGGATGATACCTGCCAAGCGTTGCAAACCCCGAACCCGGAATCGTCCGTTTGCGGCTGCCGGTTTCAGAAATTGTCACACTCGGAACGATTTCCAAAGTTCTTTCAAATTTCACATCGTCAAGTCCGGTAATTTTTCCATGCTTGATTAAAAAC
>JANPDZ010000571.1:0-4068 GCA_031431735.1 Acidobacteriota bacterium
GACGCTGAAAGCGAAAAATAATATAGCGTAGGGTTAAGCGAGTGAAACGAGCGCAACCCTATGACCGTTTAGAAAAGATTTTCCGACGCTGAAAGTGTCGAACAATTTGCGCCCGTTGTTGCTCACTTTCAGCGAGCAATCGAATTTTGTCAATCAACGTAGGGTTTCCCCTACGATATATTATTTGTCGCTTTCAGCGACTCAAGAAGATTGGATTTTCAAATAATTCAAACGGTTAAGGCGAGATTTGCCTCTTCTTCCTGACGCTTCAAATAATTTTTCAACGCCATATCAATATCCTTAAAAAGATTGTTGCGGCGCATCAGACCGCTTTTGTCTTTTTCGATTTGCAAGAGTTGCTCGACGAGTTCGACCGGAACGCCTTGTTCGCGGCAGATTTCTTCGAGCAATTGATGGTCTTTGGCGCGGCGTTCGTTGATTTCTTTATTCATAGCAAATTCTTCTCCGAAAACTTCCTGATAAATTTTCGTAACGCTGGGCGCGTCGTGAAAATCGTGATACCAAATCTATTGAATTCCAGAAAGTTCTTCACTTGTAATGAGTTGCATCTCAATTTCTTTTTGCACTTCAAGCAGACGGCGCAAGATTTTGGCGCGAGATTCTTTGGTAAATGGACCTAAACCGTCTTGCAAATTGCGCCGATAACCTTGGCGCATTGTTACGTCATCGCGGATTTTTTTGAGCCAATCGCGCATTTCCAGAAGCGGTTCCATCCAGTATTCGCCCGTGTCAATCAAACCTTCCATTGATTTGTCTTCGTCAACAACCGTGCAAGTCCAGCAACCGAAACGCGAATTTCCGCAACTTGGCGTTGATGTATCAATGACCAGCGGACATTCGCCGCCCGAAGCGTTGCGGTAAAGCGTGAAAAGTTTGCGGTTGTCGCCTTGCCACGGGCTTGGAACTTGCAAAAGATATGTCCAAACGTGGTCGTCGGTTAAATCGGCAATCGGCGCGAATACGAAAACGCCCGGCAATTGGTGTTTGCGAAGACGCGAATATTTGCGTTCGTGCCGCATCATCGAAGCCTTACGGTTGGTGCTTTCGGCTTTGCGTGTGCCGAGCAAGATTATCGCTTCGCCGTTGTCGCCGAGAGTGTCTTTGATGTATTTGTTGGTCGGATTGATTTTCATCCGTTCCGTACACCAACGGAAAAACCGATTGGGCGACGGATAGCCTTTGCCGATGAGATTTATCCAAAATGTATCGCCTAAGATCGGCGTAACTTTGACGACTTTTATCGGAAAACCGTAATCTTCTCCGGCAACGCGGATTTTATCAAGCGTGTCGTCAATCCACCGCACAACCGCCGGATTTTCAACCAGTGTGTCGTTGCAGAGAACGTGAATTTCTTTGTGAAGTTTGACGTTCTCACGTTGGAGTTCGAGAAGCGCGTAAAATGTTAGTTGTAGAAGCGTTGTCGAATCTTTGCCGCCCGAAAAACCAACAATCCACGGCGTTGCATCCGCCAAATACTGTTCTTTGATTTCGGCGATGATGTTTTCGATTAAGATATGCGTCGAAATTGCGGCAAAACCTACGGTGGCTGTCATTCGGGTTTATTTCCTTGATTGGTTTGAACTTCTGTCTATGAAAATACGAAATTATGCCGATATTTGCAAGTTTTTTTTTGACAAATTACCAGCGATGATAGGCGGGATGTCCTTCTTTGACGGCGATGAATGTTCCGCGACAAGTTGCACAAACTTTGTCGTTGGCGATCAACTCGGCTTCGACAATGGCGCGGTCATCGGTTGATTCGACGACCTTTGCTTTTAAATAGATCGTCGTGTCAAACGGTGTCGGGCGGCGCAGTTTGACATAAAAATCCGCCGTCACCGTGCAGTCGGGTTCAGTTTTGCCATCTCTTTTCATTAGAAAATATGCCGCCGCCCAGTTTGAATGACAATCGAGGAGTGCGCCGATGATTCCGCCGTTGAGCATTCCGGGAAACGCCTGATGATGCGGTTCGGCGTGAAACTCGGCGACAACGTCTTCATCGTCAACAAAACTGCGAATTCGCAAACCTTTTTCATTTTTTACGCCGCAGCCGAAACAAATTCCGTTCGGCGCGTAAATTTCTTGCAGAGATTTTTTACTGTTCATGGCTAGATGATAATTCAAATGAGCGGCAGAAGAAAATTAACTGCGGATCGTGCGGATTTCGCTACGGCTATTGCAAAGTCAGAAGGCGCGGGCGCAAAGCACAATGGCGTTAAGTTAAGCAAAGTCCAACAAACGCGGAACGCACTTTGTTGAAATGCGCATAAATACAGGACTTCAACAAACTGAAGTTTGTTGGACAGCTTGCGCCAATCCCTTAACTTAACCTGAGTATTGATTAGAAAATTATGTAATCTCCAAAAAATGAGTAGAATAATTTTAGAGAAAAAGCTACTCAAAATAAGGAGATTACACAATGCTAAGTATAGGGCGTTCCGCACAATTAACCGTCGTCTATTGTCTGGTTGATGATGGTTTAAAAAACGAGAAGAATGGCGGCAATTGGCGAAAGTCGAATCACAATCCGAAATGCACGGATGCGGAAATAATTGCGTTAGCGATGGCACGCTTCGCGCAGAGTTATTTTGGGACAGCGACGCTTAAACGCACGTATTTACTGGTCAAAGCGAATGATCCGAAAGCGTTTCCGCACTTGCCGAGTTACCAACAATGGATTGCCCGATTGCATCAATTAAGTGGGCAAATCGGCGCGATATTGGCGAGTATTCCCCTGAATATTAAAGATTTGGACGAGATATTTTTGATTGATTCGTTTCCAATCAAGATGTGCGAAACAATCCGTCACGGACGAGTCAATCTGCTCAGAGATGAAGGTGCCTATTTTGGAAAAAGCACGCGCAGATGGTTTTTCGGCTTCAAATTGCACGTTTTGACAACAAGAACAGGACAGATTCTCGGAGCGATATTTTTGCCGACCAGTTATGATGACCGTGCAGGTGCGGAGGTGTTGGCAAGTTTAATGGAGGAAGGAAGTTTGTGTATTGCCGATTTAGGCTATCGGGGAGCCGCGTTTCAGACGCAAATGTATGATGATGAAGGAGTTCTGTTTCTGACCAGAGCGGATATCGAAAGCCAAAGTCTGAAAATAACGCATTCTTTGATCCGCGAACGAGTCGAAGGAGTGTTCAGTTCATTATGGGAGAGATTTGCGACGAGAGTTTATTCAAGAAGTTGGAACGGACTTTGGAACACACTAAAACTCAAGATGTTAGATTACAAATTATGCTTTGCAAACATAATTTCTTATGCTTAATCTCTAATCAATACTCAGGTTAAATAAGATTCTTGGCAAACCAATTGACGCTTGGAATATGCGTTCAGATTCGACAAGACAAATTCGTGAATATAGTTATGGTGAAAGTCTTACAATCCAATTTTATAAAAATCGTATTGAACGCTTAGTTATTTTTTTTAGCAATCAACAATCAAATCCTGAAATTGCTTTTCGGTTATGCGGAATGAAACTAAATGGATTGAAACCCAACGAAAACCCTCAAATAGATGGTAGAGAATCAAAAATTTACAATAATTTCATTATTAAAAATACGCCTACTAAAATTGTCTTCAATGAAGATTTCATAAGCATTGATTTCCTTTGATTATCTAATGATAATTGATTTGGTTAGATACGGCAGACTTATTATTGCCGAAAAGCAGATTTGTAAATAACTTCAAATTTTGTGAGGTAATTGATAAATGAAACAATTTGTAGTTTTAGTCTTAATAACATTTTTTGTGCTTTCGGTTTCAGCGCAAACCAAAAAGCCGTCAATCGAAGCGGAATGCTGTGCAACCGAAATCGAAAACATTTTGAATAGAAAGCAAACTGTTTTGGCGATAAAACTCTCTCTTATTTGGATATTTCCAGATGTAATAACTTCTCTCGACTTTAGATAAAAAAAGGGACTTTAGACAAAATTAACTGACCAAGGAATTTTGCTAAGTCCAATGTTTTCAACACAAGATGGCTTTAAGAGAGATTTTAGCACGAATTAAATGCAGGTAGTTGGGGTGGCAGAAAAG
>JANPDZ010000572.1:0-2192 GCA_031431735.1 Acidobacteriota bacterium
CTTTTGACACTTCCCTTTCAAAAAGCTAAAATTGCCCTTTTGTTATTCTACTCGAATAATTATCTTTCTCTTTATAAGGAGTTATTAAACATTGAGCAACGCAAATTTTTTATTTACTTCCGAATCTGTTACGGAAGGACACCCCGATAAAATCGCCGATCAGATCTCTGACGCGGTTTTGGATGCAATTTTAGCGCAAGACCCGTATGGCCGGGTCGCTTGTGAAACACTTGTCACAACCGGACTTGCGGTGATCGCCGGTGAAATCACCACGAACGCATCGGTTAATTACAAAAAGATCGTTCGCGACACGATTGATGATATCGGCTACAACAATGCCAGCTACGGATACGATTGCAACACTTTGAGCGTGATGGACGCGGTCGGAACGCAATCACCTGATATTGCCCAAGGTGTCGATACAGGCGGTGCCGGCGACCAGGGATTGATGTTCGGGTTTGCCTGTAATGAAACACCGGAATTGATGCCGATGCCGATTCAACTGGCGCATAATTTAACAAAACGATTATCAGACGCTCGTCGAAGCGGCGAACTGACCTATCTTCGGCCCGATGGCAAATCACAGGTCACGATCGAATACCGCGACGGAATTCCTTTTCGGGTCGAAGCCGTTGTTATTTCGACCCAACACGCCGACGATGTGACAACCGAACAGCTTCGCGCAGACATTTTGGAAAAGATCATCAAAACAACCGTTCCCGCTGAACTGTTAGATGAAAACACAAAATTTCATATCAATCCGACCGGACGTTTTGTAGTTGGCGGTCCGATGGGCGATGCCGGATTAACCGGACGTAAGATTATTGTTGATACATATGGCGGTTATGCTCCACACGGCGGCGGCGCTTTCTCAGGCAAAGATCCGACGAAGGTTGACCGTTCAGCGGCTTATATGGCGCGGTATATCGCCAAAAACATTGTTGCCGCAGGTCTCGCCGAGAAATGCACTGTTCAGCTTGCATATGCGATCGGTGTTGCCGAACCGGTTTCAGTTTTGATTGATACACACGGCACCGGCCGCATTGAAGACGAAAAGCTTTCGGTCATTGTTCGCAATAATTTCAAACTTACACCGAAAGACATTATCGAAGCACTCGATCTGCGCCGCCCGATCTATAAAGAAACTGCCAAATTTGGTCATTTCGGTCGTACCGGCAGCGGATTTACATGGGAAAAAACCGACAAAGCTGAGGCTTTGCGAAATGAAGCTCTTGGAACAGCTTCGGGAATCTAATTCGATTTGGGATTGCGGATTTGGGATTGCGGATTTTTAACCTGTTCAAGGTTTCTCCGAAATCAAACAAATCCGCAATCCGAAATCACAAATCCGACATCAAAATATGGCTAAAGAAGGAATTTCAATGGAATACGACATCAAAGACATCAACCTTGCACCGCAAGGCAAACAAAGAATCGAATGGGCCGACCGCGAAATGCCGGTGCTTCGCCTTATTCGCGAACGATTTGCAGTCGAGAAGCCGCTGGCCGGCATCAAACTCGTGGCGTGTGCGCATATCACTACGGAAACGGCTAATCTGGCACGTACCCTGCAAGCCGGCGGCGCCGAAGCCATTCTGATCGCTTCAAATCCGCTTTCGACTCAGGACGACGTGGCGGCTTCGCTCGTTGCTGATTGGGGCATTCCGGTTTTTGCGATGAAAGGCGAATCAACCGAAACATATATGCGCCACGTCCGTATGGCTCTCGAATCAAGTCCGAATATCATTATTGACGACGGTTCGGATGTGGTTGCGACCATGCTCAAAGAGAAACCCGAACTTGCCGGACAAATTATCGGCACCACCGAAGAAACCACCACCGGCATCGTGCGTCTGCAAGCGATGGTCAAAGCCGGTGTCCTGAACTTCCCGGCGATGGCGGTCAATGACGCGCAAACCAAGCATTTCTTTGATAACCGCTACGGCACCGGGCAATCAACGCTTGACGGAATCATTCGTGCGACCAACATTCTGCTGGCCGGTAAAAATATGGTCGTCGTCGGCTACGGTTGGTGCGGAAAAGGCGTCGATGCGGGCTCGCGGACTCGGCTCAAACGTTATCATTACCGAGATCGATCCGATCAAAGCGATCGAAGCCGTGATGGACGGTTTCCGCGTGATGCCGATGAGCGAAGCCGCCAGGATCGGCGATTTCTTTGTCACCGTGACGGG
>JANPDZ010000573.1:0-3114 GCA_031431735.1 Acidobacteriota bacterium
GCGTCAAAATTTCGGGCGGCGGCAATTCTTCGGGCGGAATAAACGACGGAATATCGTAGTGTCCGGGTTGCGAAGCGTCTTTGCGGACGAGTTCGGCAATGTCGCCCAAATCAATAAAAAAGTCGGCGACATCAATCAGACGCGGCGCGGTATTTGAGCGGAAACCCGCAACTTCGACGCGGCAGCCTTTATACGCCACGGCATTTAAGGCATAGACAAAATCTTCGTCGCCCGAAACCAAAACGGCGGTGTCATAGCGTCCGGCAAGTGAAAGCATATCAACCGCGATCTCGACATCGAGATTTGCCTTACGGGTGCCGTCGTAAAATGTTTTAAGTTCTTTTTGGACGACGCGGAAACCGTTGCGCCGCATCCACAAAAGAAAACCTTGCTGACGTTCCGCGCCCGCGTCAACGCCCGTGTAGAAAAAGGCGCGAAGCAGACGGCCGTCGCCTAACAAAAGCCGTAATAATTTGTTGTAATCAATATCAATGTTATGGAATCGAGCCGCGTGAAAAAGATTATTGCCGTCTATAAAGACAGCCACGCGACCACGATGTCCAAACTTCCAAGATGAACTTGTCGTCGTGTCAAACTGCATTGTTTTTGCCCCTTGCTGAATTTCAAGGCTGGTTTGATCGGCGTTTAAAATTGAAAAGCGAAACGAAATTTCCTAAAAATATTATTTAATACTATGCTAATTTACCGGTTTTAAATGATAATTGCTTTGGCAAGTTATCGGTTTTATTTCAAAAGATTTTTGTTAAACTAAATTTTTTCGTTCGATTTGCCGAAAATTAATCGCAGACAAATAAGCCGTTTATAGTTTGCTCTTTGCTTTATGTAGCGGTCAAGCAATTTGTTTATCAAATGATAACATTTCAGGTAACATCGTAAAAGTATGCAGGAAGATAATAAAACACCAGATGACGATGGGTTTTTGAAAAATTTACCGGTTCAAACGGAAGAAATTGCTTTCAAACCCGAAGAATTGATTTCGTGCAAGCAATGCGTCCGGACAAATCCGCCGACGCGTTTGAAATGTTTTTACTGCGGCGCGGAACTTGAAATCTCTGCCGAACAAGCCGCCAAAATCGCACCCGTTTTGCGCAAACTTGAAAATTGGGAGAATGGCTATAATCTGATTTATCTGCCGAAAACCGACAATATTGATGCTGAAAAAGCCGCGCAGATCGCCAAATTTCTTGGGTTGGAAACGGAAGTTTGGCAAATGATGTTTACAGCCCAAAAGTCTCTGCCAATCGCCCGCACCGAATCAGCGAAAGAAGCAGAAATTTTGCAAAACCGGTTGAAAGAATCGGGTTTGGAAACTTTTGTCATCAGTGATGAAACGCTCGCGGCGGACAATCTGCCGAAACGTCTGCGTGGTTTGGAATTCGATGGCGACAAGATTTTACTGATTCTTTTTAACAACGACGAAGTCGAAGAAATAAACGCCGCCGATTTGAGTTTGATCGTTTCGGGCGCGATCTTTCAAAAAGCGGTCGAATCGCTCGAAAAACGCAAAAAAGGCGAAAGCAAAATTCTGGAATCTACAGAAACCGCTTCGGACGAGATTCTGATTGATATTTACAGCAAAAAAGATTCGACGGGTTATCGGATCTTGACGAAAGGATTTGATTTTTCGTGTCTTGAATCGGAAAAGGGAATTTTGGCGCGTGAAAATATCAAAAAACTTCTCATCAAATTACAAACTATTGCGCCAAACGCGAAATTGGTTGACGATTACAAATCGCTCAGAAATGTTTTAGGGAATATTTGGGAAATCGAACACCGCAAACAATCGCAAGGACTGACGCGGCAAAGATTCGGCAAATTTGATTTGAGCAATGTTTCATCGAGCAATAATTTACAGCAATTTACAAAATATTCGCGTCTGCAATGGCACATTTTATGAAAAAGTCCAGAGTCCAAAGTCCAAAGTCCAAAGTCGGTAGAATCTTTGAACCTAAAAGGTCGGATTTTACATCAAAGACCGAAAACCAACGACCAAAGACCGAAAAATCCAGAAACATAATTTTCGGAATGCTGCCGATTCTTGAATCGCTTCGCGCAAATTCGCGGCGCATCGAAAAGATTCTGATCGCTGACGGCGCACGCGAACATCGAATCTCGGAAATCATTGATCTGGCGCGGGCTGCTCACGTTTTGTTTCAAAAAGTTCCGCGTGAACATTTGTCGAAATTCGTCGAACAAGGCGCGAATCATCAAGGCGTAATTGCTTTTACGGCTTCGGCGGATTATGCGGATGCGGACGAACTTTTAGAAGCAATTACGATGAAAGCAAACTCCTTGACGCTGATTTTGGACGGCGTTGAAGACCCGCGAAATTTGGGCGCAATTTTACGTGCGGCGGAATGCGCTGGGGTTGACGGAACGTTTATTCCCGAACATCGCGCCGTCGGTTTGACCGAAACGGTCGTCAAAACGAGTGCCGGCGCGACCGAATATATACGGATTGCGAAGGTTAAAAACCTGAATCGTTTGATTGAAGAACTGAAAAAGAATAATATTTGGGTTGTCGGAACAAGCGGCGAGGCGCAAACAAATTACGCGGATTGGGATTGGACAGGATCGTGCGCGTTGGTTTTGGGAAGCGAAGGCAAAGGATTGCACCGCCTGGTCGCGGAAAATTGCGACGCGCTGGTAAAAATTCCGATGCAGGGAAAAATCGAATCATTGAACGTCTCGGTCGTTGCCGGCGTAATACTTTTCGAAGCAATCAGACAAAGAACAAAAGGAGCTAAAGAAAATTAAAAATTAAAAGTTAAAAATTAAAAGATTTTGCTTATCTTCAATTTTTAATTTTTAATTTTTAACTTTTAATTAAAATATATGTTTTGCCCAAAATGTGGAACTCAAAATCCTGATGATGGTAGATTTTGCCGAAGTTGCGGCGCGGATTTAGGCAATGTTTCGGCGGCTTTGTCGGGAAAGATGCCGAAACCGCATGCGATGGTTGACCGCAAGGGAAAACCGATTAATTGGGAAAGCGCAATCGTCAAAATATTTTCAGGTTTGGCGTTTGTCGCGGTTTCAATTGCTTTAGCCTTTTCACAGATGGGAAGAGGTTGGTGGTTTTGGCTGTTGATT
>JANPDZ010000574.1:0-6370 GCA_031431735.1 Acidobacteriota bacterium
AATCGAAGTGTTTGACGCCGCTTCTCAGCGACGTATGCAAGCGGGGACGCTTGCGCTCCAGTCATAACTATTTACTGACGCATTACAAAGGTTTCAAAAAATAATTATGCATTGCCGGAATTATTATGAGATAATTTTCACAAAGCTTTTGCGCATTAATAATTAAAGAGGGTTTTTATAAATGGCTGATAAACCGAGAGTTGTGATAATCGGCGGCGGATTCGGCGGACTTCAGGCGGCGAAGGAATTGGGCGACAACGCAGTTGAAGTGACGCTGATCGACAAAAAAAATCATCATACTTTTCAACCGCTGCTTTATCAGGTAGCAACCGCCGTGCTGTCGCCGGGCGAGATCGCATCGCCGATCCGGCGTATTTTGCACAAGTTCAAGAATGTGCAGGTCATTTTAGGCGAAGTTGTCGGGTTTGATCTGGAAAATAACAAGGTCAAACTTACCGATGGTTCGGAAATTCAGTTTGATTATCTGATTGTCGCCGCCGGCGCGCGTCATTCTTATTTCGGACATGACGAATGGGAAAATTCCGCTCCAGGACTGAAAACCGTCGAAGACGCGCTCGAAATCCGGCGGCGCGTGCTGCTGGCCTTTGAGCTTGCCGAACGCAAAGCGTATCTGACGGGCGAGAAAAAACATCTCAATTTTGTCGTTGTCGGCGCGGGCGCAACCGGCGTTGAACTCGCCGGCGCGATTGCCGGAATTGCCCGCCAGGCCCTTTCAAATGATTTTAGTTTGATTGACACGCGCCTTGCGCTCGTCATGCTTTTCGAAGGCGGCGACCGTGTTTTGAATACTTTTTCGCCCTCACTTTCGGAACGCGCGAAAAAGGATCTTGAAGATTTAGGCGTTGAAGTTTATCTCAACAGTTTTGTAACGGAAGTCGAAGCCGGACGCGTCAAAGTCGGCGACAAATGGCATCGCTGCGATGTCGTCGTCTGGGCGACGGGCGTTGCCGCTTCCGGTTTGGGCAAACATCTGGGCGCGGAAACCGACCGCGCCGGACGCGTTTTGGTCAATAAAGATCTGTCCGTGCCGAACCGCAAAAATATTTTCGTGATCGGCGATATGGCAAATTTGAAACAGGAAAACGGACAACCCGTGCCGGGCGTGGCACCTGCCGCCGTTCAGATGGCACAAACGGCTTGCGCGAATATTTTGAGTGATGTAAAAGGCAAATCGCGCAAAGATTTCAAATATTGGGACAAAGGTTCGATGGCAACGATCGGCAAAAGCAAAGCGATCGTCGAAGCCGGAAGATTCAAGCTGACGGGATTTATCGCGTGGCTCGCGTGGCTTTTCGTCCACGTTATCTCATTGATCGGTTTCAAAAATCGGCTTTATGTTCTCAGCGAATGGTTTTGGGCTTATCTGACTCGTGAACGAAGCGCGCGCCTGATCACCGGCGACGCGGAAGAATTGCGCGAAGCCTTGAAATTTCTCGAAGCCAAACCGATAATCGAAGACGCGCCCAAAAAACCGTTGAAAGAAAAAGTAAAAAGAACTGTCAAGAAAAAACCCGACAGCAAATAATTTGACCGAAAACAAAGAAATTCTCGAATATTTTGCTTCGTTCAGAGTCCAAACTTTAGTTTGAATTTCCGCCGCGCTTCGCTGGCGGAATCACGCTAAAGCGTGGACTCTGAACGAAGAGCAAAATGTCGCAAAACTTATGCTCAAATGCTTATTAGAGCAATTTTAAAATTTTTTTATGTTTTGAGTCCCGTCTTTAGTCGGCAAACCGCCAGCGAAGCGCGGCGGTGGCACGCTGAAGCGTGAACTCAGAACATCAAAAAATTTTAAAATTGCTCTACTTATCTTCTGGCGCAAAAATATTGGGGGAAAGGCTACGCCACGGAAATTACCCAAGCCGTCACGCTTTACGGTTTTAACAAATTAGGTTTTCGTGAAATAATTGCGTTGACCGATTTGGAAAATATCGCCTCGCAAAAAGTTTTGGAGAAAATCGGCTTCCAAAAACGCGGCATCGAGCTTTTCAACGGCGAAGAAAGTTTAGTTTACATAAAGAAAAAATCTGATGAATAAAATTTATTGTTTAGTATTTATCGCGCTTTTGTGTGCATTTTCAGCAAAGGCAAGCGAACCTTCGATCTGGTCGGTCAATTCACGCGCCGACGTGCTTAAAGGCGATTCGCGCGGCGTTTCGATTGACGACAACGGCGTTATTTCACTCGCCCCGAAATTGACGGAAGTTTTCCGCACTGAACAGCCTTACGTTTGGTCGAGCGCGGTTGACGCAAACGGCGTTGTATATCTCGGCACAGGCGGCGACGGAAAAGTTTTCAAAATTGACACAACCGGAAAAGGAACGCTTTTTGCGGATCTCGCCGAACTTAATGTTTCGGCACTGGCGATTGGCAAAGCAGGCGAAATTTTCGCCGCGACCTTGCCCGACGGCAAAGTTTATCAAATAAATGCGAGCGGCACGGCAAGTGTTTATTTTGACCCGAAGGAAAAATATATCTGGTCGCTGGCGGTTTTGACGGACGGGAGTTTGGCTGTTGGAACGGGCGAAAACGGTAAGATCTACAAGGTCAAAGCCGCCAACGCTTCGCTAGAATCTTCGCTGCTTTTTGACACGAGCGAAACGCATATTATTTCGCTTGCCGCCGACAAACAAGGAAATCTTTATGCGGGAACAGATTCAAACGGTTTGGTTTTGAAATTTTCAGCGGATGGCAAACCTTTCGGTGTGCTTGATTCGAGTTTGCGCGAAATTCACGAATTGGCAGTCGGCGCAGACGGTTCGGTTTATGCCTTGGCGTTGGGCGATTCGATTTCTGCGCCGAAAGCCGAAACGACAACTACGCCGGCAACGACTGAAAGCAAAACCGTGACGGTTGAAAAACCGAACCCGGCACAACCCGAACAACCTGCCAAAAGCCGCTATGATCTATCAACTGCAAAATCCGCCGTTTACCGAATTTTGCCCGATGGCGGCAGCGATGTTATTTGGAATTCGGCAACCGTTGCGGCGTTTGCTATCTACGCACATCAAAACGGAAACGGTGTGCTGATCGGAACTTCCGACAAAGGCAGAATTTACAATGTGTCAAACGACGGGCGCGAAACTCTTGTCCTTCAATCAGACGAAGGACAAATTTCAAGCATTAAAACATTTGGTCAAAAACTTCTGGCAACTTCAAGCAATCAGGGCAAACTTTTCAGTTTCGGCGCGGAATCAAATCCCGAAGGAACTTATGAATCAGCAATTTTAGATGCCAAAGCCGCTTCGACCTGGGGCAGAATCTGGTGGGTTTCGAGCGGCAACGTCCAGCTTCAAACACGCAGCGGAAACACCGAAAAACCAAACGAAACGTGGAGCGCGTGGAGCGCGGCTTACACTGACGCGAAGGGAATGCAAATCGCTAGTCCGAAAGCAAAATATCTGCAATGGCGCGCGGTTTTGGACAGTAAAACGCTGCCGAAAGGAACTTCTTTTTCATCAGGACCTCAGCCATATAACGGTATTTATTTATCCGAAGTCAATGTTTCGTTTCTCGCGCGCAATATCGCGCCCGAAATTCTTTCGATTCAGGTTTTGCCGACAAACATCGGTTTAGCCACCAATCCGCCGATCCAAATTGACCCGAACATCGAACTTTCAGGACTTGATCCGGCAGTTTTCGGTATTGTCATTCCGCCATCGAGTGCGCGACGGGTCTATCAACGCGGCGCAAAATCTCTGCAATGGACGACGGAAGACCGCAACGGCGACAAGCTCGTTTACGATGTTTATTACAAAGAAGTCTCGGACTCGAATTTCAAACTTTTGAAAGAAAATCTGCCCGACGCTTTTTACACGATTGACGGTCAATCGCTGACAGACGGACGTTATGTTTTCAAAATAATCGCCAAAGATTCCGGTTCAAATCCTGCCAATCAGGTGCTTTCCGGTGAAAAGTTGAGCGAGCCTTTTGATATTGACAACACTGCGCCAACTGTTGCGGTGGTCGGAACACCGACAATGACCGGCGAAAGATCGCGGGTCGTTTTTGAAGCAAGCGAAACATCGAGTTTTCTAAACAAAGCCGAATTCAGCGTCAACGGCGGCGAATGGCAGGAAGTTTACGCCGACGACGGAATTTCCGACGGCGCAAAAGAACGCTACACAATCGAATTTCCGGTAAAATCAACCGGCGAATATTCCGTCACTCTACGCGTTTTCGATGCCAACGGCAACGCCGGAAACGCGAGAGTTTTGGTTAGAAAATAAAATGATTTAACCGCGAAACACGCGAAAAAACGCGAAAGATTTTCTTTCTTTTTTTCGTGTATTTCGCGTGTTTCGCGGTTAAAAATAAATATGACTTTATCAAAAAACAGCGTAGCGGTTATCACGGGCGCGGCTTCCGGCATCGGTCGCGCCTTGGCGGTGCGGTTTGCGGAAGAAAAGATTGCCGGAATCGTGATTTGCGATGTCAACGAACAAGGCTTGAACGAAACGGCGGAAATGGTCGAGAAACTCGGCGTTGAGATTTCCGCACATCTCGTTGATACTTCAAAACTCGACCAAATCGAGAGATTAAAAACGGAAGTTTTAGCCAAACACGGACGGGCAACCCATTTGATAAACAATGCCGGAGTCGGGCTGATGGGAACATTTGAACAGATCTCGCTTGAAGATTTTGAATGGCTGATGGGCATCAATTTCTGGGGCGTGATTTATGGCTGCAAGGTTTTTCTGCCCGTTTTGCAGGAACAGGAATCGGCGCATATCGTCAATATTTCAAGCGTTTTCGGTCTGATCGCGCCGCCCGAACAAACCGCCTATTGTTCGTCTAAATTCGCCGTGCGCGGTTTTACCGAATCGTTGCGCCACGAGTTGGAAAATACAAATGTCCACGTTTCATCGGTTCATCCCGGCGGAATAAAAACCAACATCGCCCGCAATTCGCGGATCGGCGAAAACACGCCCGAAGATTATAAAGAGCAAGGCGTCAAATTCTTCGACAAAGTCGCTCAAACTTCGCCCGAACAGGCCGCCGAAACGATTATCAAAGGCATCAAAGCCAAAAATCCACGAATCTTGATCGGCAAAGACGCACACGCCATCAATTACGTTTCGCGTCTTTTCCCGAAAAAATATTTGCGGATGATTGAGAAACTGTCGGGACATCGGCTTGATCTGCGAAAGAAAAGTTAAAACTGCCGAATATGATTGTAATTTAAGACATCAAATCCTTCATTACTCAAATAATGGTATAGCGGAAGATCAACCGTAAACACTACAAATTCGTCTTTTGCAATCTGGACAATTGAAGAATCAGTCAAGCCAAATTTTTGAAATGAAACATTTTCGGAAATTTCAGAACTTGGCACATAATTTTCTTCCATAATTGAAATGCTTTCTTTCAAAGCATAAATACATTGCTCTTTTTCCTTTTGAATTTGTGCTAATAAATTACTTGTTTCGGTTAAAATACACGGAGTCGTGACCTTTACTTCAAATTTTTCAATATAGTTCGCAACTTTGACATAATCGGCTTCTTCAAAAATATTCGTTCGTTTGAAATCTTTTATTAGTTTGGTATTTACTGAACCAACAATATAGAGCAATAGTAGATTTGTATCAACTAAAATTCCTTTCTTTCGATATTTGTTGAGAAAATACAAGGCATTATGGTCATTCATATTTCTCTAATTCTCATAGAAACAGCTTCACCTTTTTCGGCATCAACTTTTATAGTTTTGTAAATCCGTTCAAGTGGATTTATTACTTTAGCCAATTGCGAGATTCCTTTTTTTTCCGATGTAAAGCCCAATGTAATAAGCCAAAATTTGTTGTCGTCGGAACGATCTACTTCTTCAAGCCGTAATTCTGGTAATTCGCCTTCAAAAACACTTTGAACAAAATTCTTTGCCACATTAACAGCTTCTTTAATTTCAATCATATTTCCTCCTTAAATAATTATTTTTTTGCTCTACTTCTTCGGCAAAGTCATCGTTTCGCCTTCGGAATCCATTTGCAGATTGCGGGTTGATGCTTCGGTCACGCTCGGCGGCACGAGGTCGCCGGTTTTATAACGCGATTCGGGCGCGACGTAATCGGTTTGTGTCGGCGGCAAGGCGTTATTTGGCGGCGCAGATGAAAACGTGTTTTGTGTATTTTGCGGCGCGAAAGAAACGGTTTGATTTTCGGATTTTTTTAACTGAATAAGTTGCGCAACACCACTGCCGAGCGAACCGAAGGCGGGAATCAACAGCCAAAACCACCAACCTCTTCCCATCTGTGAAAAGGCTAAAGCAATTGAAACCGCGACAAACGCCAAACCTGAAAATATTTTGACGATTGCGCTTTCCCAATTAATCGGTTTTCCCTTGCGGTCAACCATC
>JANPDZ010000575.1:0-5034 GCA_031431735.1 Acidobacteriota bacterium
CAATTCGTTTGATAGCAACAAGGGCGATTTGGGATTTCGGATTTCGGATTTCGGATTTTTCATTTATGATAGCTTTCAATTTTAATGTCGAAGCCTCTTTGTTGAAAAATCCGAAATCCGAAATCACAAATCCCCAATCCGGTTGTGTTATAATTTACTAATTGGAGGATTTGTTTTATTAGCAGCATTCAAGGTTTTACACAAGGGTTAAAGCATAATCAACTTCGGCGCATCGAACGATTATCCACCCGGCGCGTCGCTCCCGAACAGATCGTTTCGCCCGAACTCGCGCGTCAGCTATCTGAAATTTCGTTTGAAACCGGCCGCCAGATCGGCGTTTTGATCAACCGCAAAGGTCAGGTCGAATATGTGATGGTCGGAAATGCCAAACAGATCGAAATGCCCGATTTCGGCCGCGCCCGCGTTTCGCAAGAACGATTTCGCGGTCTGCGATGTGTTCATACGCATCTCAACGGCGAAAAATTGACGCAGGACGATCTGACCGACCTTGCGCTGCTGAGGCTCGATCTGATGTCAATCATTCAGGTCAATGAAATAAACGGGTTGCCGGATCTTGTTTATTCGGCGCATCTTGTTCCCTCAACAGCTGAAAAGCTCGAAACCGAAGCCCAATCGCTGCCCTACGAATTTCTCGAACCAAACATTCCATCGCAGCTCGACACGGATTTCGCGGCTCTGATCAATTCGCTCGAAAACGAGATGGCGCGAAATCGCGGCACGGCACGCAACCGGCAAACAAACCGCGATCGTGTGATTCTGGTCGGCGTGACAACCGGCCATCTTTCGGAAGCCGAAGAATCGCTCGCCGAACTTGAAGAACTCGCGCTTTCGGCGGATGCCGTCGTGCTCGATAAAATCCTTCAACGCCGCCCGAAAATTGACCCGAAAACAGTTCTCGGACGCGGAAAACTCGAAGAACTTCTGGTGCGTTCGATGCGGCTCGGCGCGGATCTGATCGTTTTCGATGCCGAATTGTCGCCCGCGCAGGTGCGTTCGCTTTCCGAAGCGACGGATTTAAAGGTCATTGACCGGCCGCAACTGATTCTCGACATTTTTGCCCAACGCGCCCAGTCGCGTGAAGGAAAACTGCAGGTCGAACTCGCGCAACTGAAATATCTTTTGCCGCGTTTGGCACAAGGTCAAAACCCGGCGTTTTCACGGCTTGCGGGCGGCATCGGCGGACGCGGCCCCGGCGAAACGAAACTCGAAACCGACCGGCGGCGCGTCCGCGATAAAATTTCGCAGCTTGAAAAACAGGTTGACAATCTAAGCCGTCAACGGCAGGAACGCCGCAAACACCGCGTCCAGAACAATGTTCCGATCATCTCGCTCGTCGGCTATACAAACGCCGGCAAATCTACGCTTTTGAACACTTTAACGCAAAGCAAAGTTTACGTCGAAAAGAAAATGTTCGCGACGCTCGATCCGACTTCGCGCCGTCTTCGGCTGCCCGTTGAACAGGAAGTCATCATCAACGATACGGTTGGATTTATCCGCGATCTGCCCGAAGCATTGGTTGCCGCCTTCCGCGCCACCTTGGAAGAAATTGAGGACAGCGATCTGCTCATTCATCTGGTTGACGCGGCAAACCCGAATGCCGCCGCGCATATCGAATCGGTTGATAAGATTTTATTGGAGTTGAAGTTAAATGAAATTCCGCAAATAATCGTCTTGAACAAAACCGATTTATTGGACGAAGATTCAAAAAATGCGTTAATCAGGCAAATTGAGATTGACAAAAACTATGAATGTGTGACAATTTCAGCTATCCAACCCCGAACATTAAAGCCGTTAGTTGAAAAGATTGGAGAGATTTTAGCAGTTCCAAGTTCAAAGTTTCAGGTTTCAAGTTCTTTGGTTTAAGCCGGAACCTGAAACTTAAAACCTGGAATCTGGAATCTGGAATCTGAAACTTGGGACTTAAAAGAGAATGAGCAAGCGTTTGCCGGAATTGGCATCACCATTTACAAAGGCACGAAAAAAAATAGGCAAGTTTTTTTCGCGCAACTTTGAAAACGTCACATCCATGCAAAGATTTTGGGCGGGTTTTGCGTTTCTCTGTATTTTGACGACTCTTTTGATAAATAATCCACTCTGGCGCACTTCCGGTGAACAATACAAAGAAGGCGACATTGCCCGCGAAAGCATTATTTCGCCCGCCGATATTACCGTCACTGACGAAGAAGCAACCGAAGCAAAGCGCAAAGCCGCCCGCGAAAAAATTCCGCCGATCTTTCGACTTGAATCAAACAAAGCCGAACAATCCGTGCAGAGATTTCTGTCGGCGTGGGAAAAACTCCGGCGGCACGGCGAAACTTCAAAAAATGCTAACGAAAAACCCGCAGATTCCAGACAATCAAACTCTGACGCGAAAACCGAAACGCATTGGACGGGCGCGGGCGGCGCGGAAGTCGGCAAAATTCTGGCTTCGAGAAATTTCAGCCGAAACGAGCTTGATGCCGTTTTGAGTGCGTTGCGTGAAAGTTCCGAAGGCTATGTTTACGATGATTCCGAAAGGCAGTTTTTCCAAAGCGAGGTTTCGGTCATTGATCGTTCAAAACCGAATATTGACCAGAAAGTTTCGATGCCCGAAAGCAATTGGATTCCGCTTTCGACCGCACGCAACAAACTCAAAGAAAGGATCAACGGAATCAGAAGTTTTTCACCGAAAGAAACAGAAGCCTTTTACACGGCAACCGAAACATTGGTCGAACCGAGTGTTTTTCACGACAGCGTCGCCACCGAATCATCTCGTGAGTCCGCCGCCAGTCAAATTGCTCCGGTCACGATCTCGCTCAAAAGAACGCAAAAAATTGCCGATGGCGGGGATATTATCACTTCGGAAGTACTTTCAAAGATCTCGGCAATTCGCAGTTACAGCCAATCAAGCCGCCAAATCAACCGGTTTTTCGGGCTTTTGGCGATCATTTCCGCGCTATATTGGGTCGCCTGGAAATTTATACAGCATAATCAGATCGGAACGCGCCTGACCTTATCGGTCGAAAAGACTTTCGCGCTCTTTGGGTTTATTATTGTTATTCAAACGGCAATCATGGCAATATTTTTCCTCCTTGCCGAATTTACCGCCGCGCAAAACTTAAAAGCACCGCTCAATGACCCGACACTCTGGTCGTTTGCGATTCCGTTTGCGACCGGAAGTCTTTTGATTACGCTGCTTGCCGACCGCCGAACCGCGCTTTTCACGGGACTTTTTCTGGCTCTGATCGCCGGATTGCTGGCACCGAAAGCCCTCGAATTCGTGCTTTTTTCCGCGATCATTTCAGCGGTTGCGGTTTACGGGATCGGTCGTTACCGCTCGCGGCAATCGGTCACGATCGCCGGCGTTTTTGTCGGTCTGGCGAGTGCGGCAACATCGGTCGCTCTGATCGGTTACGCGCAGCAACCGTTTATTTTGAATACCATTCTGCTGGCAATTGCCTGCGGTTTGATGAGCGGTTTGATAACTGCCGCCGTGACCGCCGTTTTGCTGCCGCTCTGTGAATCATTATTCGGTATTCTGACCGATGTTAAACTGCTTGAACTTTCAAACGCCGATCTGCCTGTTCTCGGTCAGCTCGCGCTTCGCGCACCAGGCACGAATCAGCACAGCCACGCCGTCGGTCAATTAGCTGAAGAAGCATGCCGCGCTGTCGGCGCAAACGGATTACTTTCACGAATCGGCGCGCTTTATCACGACATCGGCAAAACGGCCGCGCCGGAACATTTTGTCGAAAACCAACTCGGCAAAAATCCGCACGACAAACTGAAACCGACGCAGAGCGCGAAAATCATCATCAGCCACGTTTCATATGGCATCAAGCTCGCCAAAGAAATCGGTTTGCCGCAGCGCATCATTGATTTTATCCCTCAACATCACGGCACCCGGACGCTGCATTATTTCCTCAGAAAAGCACAAACCGAAGCCCGCGACGAGGAAGAAATTTCGGAAAACGATTTTCGCTACTCGGGACCGAAACCGCAGTTTAAGGAAGCGGCGATCATGATGATCGCCGACAGTTGCGAGGCGGCGGCGCGATCTCTGGACGAACCGAATCCCGAAAATATCCGCTTTATCGTCACGAAGATCATTGACGCGATTCTCTCTGACGATCAACTCGACAAATGCGATCTGACCCTGCGCGAATTGACAATGATCCGTGAATCAATGATCAAATCGCTCATTGCGATCTATCATTCACGCGTTGATTATCCGGGCTACATACCGCCGAGTTCGATGCAGAGAATCCTGATTCCGAGAGAATTATTAGATAGCGAAGAACGCGGAATACATTACAAAAACCCGGCCGACATCCCGATCAGCAAAGGCGGCGAAATCGAAGACGAAGCGATTGACCGCTCTCACCAACCTGACAAAGCCGAAGCCAAAACTGTGAAGTAATTCTGCTAAATTAATAATACCGAATTGCGATTTGGCGAGAAAATTAAACTAAAAATATAGGAAAGGTAATAATTGTTGACTTACACACCAAAAGTAAGTTATAAAAATTCGGTTTAAGAAAACTGAAATTCATTTGAATACAAAGTTAGATAGCTTCCTGATTGCAAAGTTAATGGGTTAAATTCAACCATTGGAGAAAATGATATGGATCAAGAGCAAAAAGTACAAAATACTCAGGAGAGCCGTTATCCTGTACTCGAAGGATTGCCTTCATGTATCAATTATTAGCGGTGATAGTCATCGTTGGCGCATTGGGAGGAGTTGCAAATACCTACTTTGAAGCCGACGTTTTTGATGTGAAAGTAGCTTTAACTATGTTACTTGCGTTTGGTATTGGCATCATTGGATTTGTAATTTTATGGTCATCGGCGGAAGTCATAAATATTTTTATAGATATTGAAGGGAATACTAGAAGAACAGCAGAATTGCTTCAAATGCAGATTGAGACGAAGAATAAAAATTAGAATATGGAGAGTATGTGGATATCAACGCGCTGTCTAGTCGAGTAGGAGAATGTCATTGCTGACACTCTCCCCTCTCAGAACCGGACTTGC
>JANPDZ010000576.1:0-26339 GCA_031431735.1 Acidobacteriota bacterium
AAGAATCACTCGCATCTGATTGTCACAAGGAATTTCACCTTCAATCAGATAAATCGAACGCAAGTTGTTTTGCTCTGAACTGGTCTGCTGTTTGAAGTCCAGGAGTGATGGCGATTTGAGCGAAAACATCGCCAACGCAGAGTTGACGACCGAAGCCAACCGATATTTTGAATTACTCGCCCGTCGGTCAGGGAATTGTTGGAATTGAGTATCAAGAAATCCCATCAATGAATCAAACTTGAGATTCGCTTGTAAAGATTTGATACTTTGGCGCATCCGACTAAAATACCATTTATTTATTTATTTTTCAAAATGAGAATTGCTGGCATAAGGTCTATTACTTCTGACAACTCAGAAAATAAAAAAGAGAACACTTCATTTTCGTTTAGTTCACTATTCAAAAAAAAGAAGGATGGCAATTAGAATAAGTAGCCTCAAACTTAAAACTAGACCTTTCGTGGGCAGAGCATAACTGCTGTTAACATCAGATTAAAAGAAATTTTGAAGAGATGGGCTTTAGCAATTGTGATTCTGTCAAACATTTGAGCATTATAAAGACACTCACAAACTTTTGTGAAATTTCGTGTCAGTTCGTGGCAAAAGTAAAGATGAAGGATGAATAAAATCGCCCTCCATTTTTTATTTCCCCAAAATCCGTCTAAAATAACCTCATGAAAAAGTTCATCATTTCCGTTTGCCTGATTTTTGTTTTGAGCGTTCTAACTTTTGCTCAAAATCGTTCCGTAACAATTCTTTACACCAACGATTTTCATTCGGCGTTTGATTCGCTTCTGTAAAACATTAACTCAAAAACTTGTTTCTTGTTAACTGTTAAGTTATCTTTATATCGTGTTGACCGAACGCAAAATTATATTTCACGGAACTCATTTTCAAGAATTTTATTTGGAAGTTGATGATAATGTGAAAGAGAAAATCGGCTATGTTTTTCGCGTTATCGCAACAGTGGAGAAAGTTTCAGAGAAATTCTTGAAGCATATCGAAGGGACAGACGGCTTATTTGAGATTAGAGTTGAAGTTGGCAGCAATATCTACCGCATATTTTGCTGTTTTGATAAAGGCAACTTGGTTGTTTTGTTCAATGGATTTCAAAAGAAGACGCAGAAAACACCAAGACACGAAATTGAGTTGGCGGAAAAACTAAAAGCGGAATATTTCGCCCTCTAAGGATAAACAAAATGAAAAGACACGAAGCAATAAAAAACGCTAAAAATTTTGACGAAATTCTAGACATTCAATACGGAAAAATCGGAACAAAGAAGCGTGACGAATTTGAAATAAAAGCACAGTATTTTGTTATCAGCGAAATGCTCAAAGATGCACGACGCGAAGCCAATATGACGCAACAACAGCTTGCTGAAAAAGTCGGAACCAAGAAAAGCTATATTTCACGGCTTGAAAACGGCAAATGCGACATTCAACTTTCGACGCTCTACCGAATTTTTGAGGAAGGACTCGGCAGACGAATAAGTTTGATAATTGCGTAACACAAATTTTAGCCCCATAGCCTAAAACTTTGAGCATTTTTGAAAATCTGGTACATTTTAACTATGAAAACATTGACACTAAACATACCTCCTGACACTTTAGATTTGGACAGTCGTGATATTGCAATGCTCGTCGCTACGAGCCTTTACGAACAAGGCAAACTATCTCTCGGACAAGCCGCCGAAGTTGCCGGTTTGTTAAAGCGGACTTTTGCCGAATCATTAGGCAAATACGAAGTTTCGATCTTCAATTTCCCGGCATCCGATTTATCAAAAGACGTCGCCAAAGCATAAAACGATTATTTCCGACACAAGTTGTTTTATGAAATTATTTATCCCAACAATTGCTTGTCATTAAAGATTGAGTCAGAATAATAATTAGCATGAGAAACCTACAAATCTTGACCGGCGACAGCCTTGCGATCTTGCCAACATTGGAGTCTGAAAGTATGCAATGTTGTGTTACATCACCGCCGTATTGGGGACTACGCGATTACGATCATCCAGCTCAGATTGGAGCAGAACCTTCGCCGGAACTTTACGTCGAAAATCTCCTTGCGATATTTCGAGAGGTTCGGCGTGTTCTGCGAAAGGATGGAACATTGTGGCTAAACGTCGGCGATGGGTATGCGAGAAATGGCGGAACAGGTAGTTGTGGTCCGAATGCCACGGTTGGCAATACCAAGAAATTGATTCAAAAACGCAACTGCAAAGTTCCCGATTGTTGGGGGCTTAAGGATAGGGATTTGATAGGTTTGCCCTGGCGCGTCGCTTTCGCTTTGCAAACGGACGGTTGGATTTTGAGATCGAAAATTACTTGGATCAAAAAAAACGCCATGCCTGAAAGCGTGAAAAACCGTCCGACAAACGCAACCGAAGAACTCTTTATGTTTTCCAAATCACCAACCTATTTCTACGATCCGAACGGTGTGAGAGAGGAAAGCGGCGCAAATCTTCGCAATTATTGGATACTCGGTCCCGATTCAGGCAGAAACGGACATCCGGCAACTTTTCCGCGTGAATTGGCACGAAGATGTATTCTCTTGGGGTCGCGTGAAGGTGACACGATTCTCGATCCGTTCAGCGGTTCGGGAACTACCGGATTAGCCGCCAGCGAGTTAAATCGTAATGCGGTTTTGATTGAACTAAACCCAACTTATGTCGAAATTGTCAAAGAGCGTGCGTCAGCCGTTCAACCTCGGTTGCAAATGTCCGCCGCATATTTTAACGAACGACAATTGTAAATTTCATGTCTCGAAAACCCGGATCAAAACAATTGATACTTGAATTTTTTCTGCAAAATATCGGCGTTGTGCTTGAATCAAAAGACATTCAAAAAGCCAGCGGCGGTGCGGTGGAATGGGCACGAAGAGTCCGTGAATTGCGAAACGAAGACGGCTACCAAATTCTTTCTCACAAAGATCGGGCGAATCTAAAACCAAATCAATATCTGTTGGAAACCATTAATCGGATGCCTTCATTCGCACGAAGCATCTCGAAAGAAACTCGTGCTTGGGTGCTTGAGAGAAACGGATACACCTGTCAAATGTGCGGAGTTGCAGCAGGCGATCCCGACCCGTTTGGCGGAAACCGAACAGTGCGTTTGACGATGGGTCATATCCTCGACAAGTCGAAAGGAGGCGATGATTCTCCGCAGAATCTTCGAGCCGTTTGCACAAATTGTAACGAAGGTTTGCAGAACACGGCACTTCCAAAACCCGATCAAATTCACATCCTCGCACAAATTCGACGAGCCACAATCAACGACCAAGAAGCCGTTTTGAACTGGCTGCTTCAGAAGTTCAATTTAGAAACCAAGAAAAAGAACGAAGACTAAAATCCATCCGGAAGTGCGGAAACACGCACGAAGCAAATCTTTACCGATTCTGACCTCAAAAGTCTTGACTGATTTGCTGAATCAATCAAACGAAAAAGACCAAGACGAGATTTTGCAGAACGCGGGAAGAATGGCTGAAAAGGCAGGAATGATTTGATTGATGAAGTTTCGGTTTCGTCCTTTTTGATGTTTTATTGCATATACAACTCAAATCTCTTATATTTGTAGCAAGCATCAAAAGGTGCTTATATTTACGAGTTATCGGCACAGCTAAGGCGATTGTGAACCAATAAATCTTCTAGTAATGTCCGACTAAAGGTTTAAAAATAGAAAAGCTTCAAGTTTATCAATAACTTTGCCCGTAAAAATTAAAATAATGGTATGGAAGATTTAAGAATAACAGGTTTGACCCTCAACAATGTTGGTGTTTTTGAACACTTGGAATTGTCTTTTAAAAAGAAACTGCTCAAGGACAAGGCGGAGATTCATATTTTTACTGGTGAAAATGGAACAGGTAAAACAACTTTGCTCGAAGCTCTCACATATTTTGACAAATGGTTTAACAATTCCATACGAGATGAAAAAAAGCACCGGCGAGATACTGATCCTTTATACCTAAAAGAACGCAGGTCAAGCAGACATAATGAAAAAGAATTTAATGTTGGAATTTACTTTCATAAAAGGGAGATGGAAATTTCCTTAATGGGACGCGCTCATCTATCAAACACTGAGTTTTTTAAATCATATTATGAAACAGAAAATAGTTTCCATTATTACCATTCCTATAACTTTTTTGCTTACAACGGACACCGCCAAATACGAGATTCCAAAGTTGAGGCTTTCAAACAATTTGAGTTTAATCCAATAGCCGAAGCCCTGACATTTAATAAAACTGATGTCAATGCAAACTTATTTCAATGGATAGCAAATAATAAAACCCGTGCGGCATTATCTTTTCAAAAAGGCAATAAGGAAGATTCCGACAAATATCTTGCTTCAATTCTAAAAATTGAAACTGCTATCGGTGAAATTATTGGAAGGAAAATAGAATTCATTATTGATGAATATTCTCTTAATGTAATGGTCAAACTTGATGATGAATCCATACACTACAATACTTTGGCTGATGGATATAAATCAGTAATTAGTTGGCTAACCGATTTGATATTTAGGTTGGACTATATGCCAAAAGAAGGACAAGAAAATTTCACTTTGTTTTTAGATGAGATTGATATTCATCTTCATCCGGCTGCTCAAAGAAGAGTATTGCCGGTCATTCAAAAACTTTTCCCGAAAGCACAAATTTTTCTGACAACTCATTCTCCGTTTGTCATTGGTTCCGTTGATGATGCTTGGGTTTATAAATTCAAACTAGATGAAAATGGGAAATCAGTTTTAGACGGAGAACCATTTCTAACTGAAGATGCGAAAAGCTACCGTTTTATTTTAGACGAAGTTTTCGACATCAAAAACCAATTTGGAATTGAAGTAGAAAAAAAATTAGAAGATTTTTATCTAAAACGTGATGAAATCATTAAGAATTATTCCAGCCCATCTCTGAGAGAATTAATAAAAATATCAAGAGAATTGGCATCTCAAAGCACTGAGTTACAAGCAATAATGGGCAATGAACTAAAACAACTTTCACGAATCTTAAAAAAAGAAATTACCTTATAATTTATGAGAAAATTTATAAGAGGAAATTCTCCTGACTTTCTCCGAATTAAATGGAAGGCGTGGGGCAAAAGTTATGCGAACAACCGAAGAAAAAACCCAAGTTTTTCTTTTCAGTGGGCAACATATCAAGGACGGAAAATAAATACTTTACTGGAACCTCTTTTGGCACAACTGACAGATGACCACTGTTCATTTTGTGACAATTTCCCTATCAGAAGCAAGGAAGATTCCATTGACCACTTTAAGCCAAAGTCAAGACCCGCTTATTATCATTTAGTTTGTCATTGGGAGAATCTTTATTACTGCTGTCAAAATTGTCAACAGTATAAACGAGAACAATACAATCAGTTTCTCTTGAGACCGGATGCCGAAAATTTCTCGTTTGACCATTATTTTGTTTATTCTTTTCTCTCCCATGAGTTAGCCCCCAACCCGACGTTAAGCGAAAGCGACAAAAGAAAAGCAAAAACTACAATTCATATTTTTGGACTTAATGACAAAGGGCATATTGCAGCGAGACGAATTTCTTTAGAAAGATATGACGGCAAAAAAAATCTCGGTGAGGAGATTGTAGTTAACGACTTTCCTTACCGTTTTACAATACTTGAATGACACAATTTCGTGACAATAGTAGCCAATCGATAACCGCGAGCTTAATCTGGCGATGGACAGAACAACAAAGAGCAGTAGTTTTTTTAACACTAATTTTTTGTTAGAAATTTGGCTGATGAAAGATGAATAAAATCGTCCTTCATTTTTTATTTTCCTAAAATCCGTCTAAAATAATCTCATGAAAAAGTTCATCATTTCCGTTTGTCTGATTTTCGTCTTGAGCGTTTTAACTTTTGCTCAAACTCGTTCGGTGACAATACTTTATACCAACGATTTTCATTCGGCGTTTGATCCGATTCCGGCTTATTGGTTGAAGGGAACGCCCAAACTTGGCGGCGCGGCGCAATTGACGACTTATATAAATCAAATCCGGGCGCGGGAAAAGACGACGTTTTTGTTTGATGCGGGCGATATGTTCACGGGGCAATTGTCGTTTTTGACGAAAGGCGAGGCGTTGATGGAAATGATGATGTCAATGAAATATGACGCGATGGCGATTGGCAATCACGAATTTGATTACGGCGCGGATAATTTTGAAAAACAGATGAACCGCGTCCCGTTTCCCGTGTTGGGAGCGAACATTTTC
Source organism: Acidobacteriota bacterium (assembly GCA_031431735.1). Lineage (GTDB taxonomy): Bacteria > Acidobacteriota > Blastocatellia > Pyrinomonadales > Pyrinomonadaceae > JAFDVJ01. The sequence goes on from JANPDZ010000576.1 coordinate 6,218, forward strand.
TACAAAGACACGAAGATTCGCTATTCAAGACCTTACACGATCATCGAAAAAGACGGCGTGCGGCTCGGCGTGATCGGGATCATCGGGCTTGATGCGCGGAGCGTCGCTTTGCCTTCGGGAATTACGAACCTTGATTTTGCCGATCCGATTCCAATCGTCCGCGAAATTGTCAAAGAATTAAAACCGCAAGTTGATCTGATCGTCGTGATCGCGCATCAAGGCAAAACCGGACCGATGCAAACGGACGCCGAAAATCATCCGGAAGTGCAGCGCGATTTTGACGAAGATATTCGCCTCACAACCGAAGTCGAAGGCATTGACGTTTTCGTCGGCGGACACGCGCACCGCGGCATCGAAAAGCCTTTTGTAAATCCGAAAACCGGCACGCTGATCGTCCAAACTTACGGTTATGGAACTCGTCTCGGTTATTTGAATTTGAAAATGAACGGCAAAAAAATCCTCTCGCATTCGGGAGAATTATTGAAGGTTTGGAGCGATAATTTCAAGCCTGACGCGGAAGTTTTGCGAAAGTTGAACTACTACAAAAATCTCTACAAACCGCAGATCGGCGTTGTCCAAGGCGTTTTGAAAAATCGTTTCGTGCGAGATTACAACCGCGAATCTTCAATCGGAAATTTCATCACCGATGTCATGCGCGAAGTCGGAAACGCCGACATCGGAATCCAAAACGCTGGCGGAATTCGCGCCGATCTGCCCGAAGGCGATGTCACCAACGGCAATGTTTATGATGCTCTGCCGTTTGTAAATTCGCTCGTCGTCTGCGAAATGACGGGCAAACAAATCAAGGAAGTTTTAGAACAAGGATTTTCGCTTGAACGCGGAATGGTTCAAGTTTCGGGACTCACGGCAAAATACGATTTGTCGAAACCAATCGGACAAAGATTGATTAGTTTGGAAATCGGCGGAAAATCGGCGGAAGACGGCAAGATTTACAAAGTCGCCACGAACAGTTTTATCTGGGAAGGCGGCGATTTGTATCAGATGTTTTTGGGAACCAAAGCCATCTCAAAAAGCGGTCTGCTTTCCGAGATCGTGATGAAATATTTGCAGGATAAGAAAACGGTCGGATTTCCGAAAGCCGGACGTTTGATTCCTGTAAAATAAGCTGAATGAAATGCAAAAAGGAGATTAAATTTTTATGTCTGAATTAGATTTTTTAAGCCCAAAACTTTTACGAGATTATGCCGACGGCGGTTCATTTAGTCGCGGGGAAGGCTATTTCAAGTCTGGATGTGTATTTGATTTGGAAGAATACGGCGGCAAAATTGTCGCCAAAGTCAGCGGCACACACGATTACAAAGTGAAACTTTGGGCGGAAGATGAAGACGAACTCGGCTACGATTGCAATTGTCCTTACGCCGACGAAGGAAATTTCTGCAAACATTGCGTTGCCGTCGGTTTGGCTTGGATTGCCGCCCGAAAAGGCGAGATTAAACAAAAACCTTCCGGAGAAAAACGCACAACCAAAATGGATGATGTTAAAGCGTATCTCCAAACACGCGAAAAGTCGGAATTAGTTGAAATGTTGATGCAGGAAGTTCTCAATAACGAAACATTGCGCGGACAGTTACTGCTTACCGTTGCCCGCAGTAACCCGAAAGGCGTTGATGTCAAAACATTTCGCAAGGAATTGAAACGGGTTTTTGACGTCAGCGATTATGATTACGATGATTATTACAGCGGATTTGGAGATTCGGAAGACATCGAAAATGTTGTCAAATCAATCGAAGATTTACTCAACGACGGGCATTTTGAAATGGTCATTGATTTGTGCGAATACGGTTTGAAAAAAGCATCAAAAGCCCTCAATTACGTTCAAGAAACTGACGGCGGACTGGAAACAGCGATTGATAATTTGCAAGAAATTCACCTCGCGGCTTGCCTCAAAGCCAAACCTGATGTCGAAAAGTTAGCAAGTCGTTTATTTGAATGGGAAATAAGTGACAGTTACGATGTTTTCTATGATGCCGCCAATAGATACGCCGATGTTTTGGGCAAAAAAGGTTTGAGTTTTTATCGCCAACTGCTTGAAAAAGAATGGGATAAAGTTTCTGCGCTAAAGGCTGGCGATAGTCGCTCTTATGAGGGAAATCGTAGCAGAATAACGAATATGATGGAATCTCTCGCATCTGCCGAAGGCGACATCGAAAAACTGGTCAAAATCAAAAGCCGCGATTTATCGAGTCAATCCAAGTATTACGAAATTGCCAAAATTTACAGTGAAAATAAAAAATATGATAAGGCTCTGGAATGGGCAGAACGTGGTCTCAGCGATTTTCCAAAAGATAAATTAGATTATCGCTTGGGCGAATTTCTGGCAAACGAATATCATCGGCGAGGTCGGCACGATGAAGCAATGCAGATTGTTTGGAAGCATTTTGAAAACAACTCTGATTTTTCAAATTATGGCAACTTAAAAGAACACGCCGACAAAGTAAAACCCGCAAGCACCTGGCAAACTTGGCGTGAAAAGGCTTTGAATCTGATTCGTCAACAAATCGCCGAAAGAAAAAACACCAAATCATTTGGTTGGTCTTACCATCGGGCGGACAATTCTTTGCTTGTGACGATTTTCTTGCACGAAAAACTTCTCGAAGAAGCGTGGCAAGAAGCAGTCAAAGGCGATTGTAGTGAAGATTTGTGGCTAAAACTCGCCAAAATCAGAGAAAAAGAACATCCGACTGATACGCTTAAAATTTACAAAGACCGCATCGAACCCAAAATCAAAGAAACAAACAATCAGGCTTACGATCAAGCCCTAATTTGGATCAAAGAAGTAAAAAGATTGATGTCAAAGCTTGGCAGAGAATCCGAATTTAAAAGCTATTTGGTCGCTTTGCGCATCAATTACAAAATCAAACGAAATTTTATTAAATTGCTGGACACAACAAAATGGTAAATGAAAACAACGATAGTCCATTGGTTTCGATAATTATGGGCAGCACATCCGATTGGGAAACGATGAAAAACGCGGCGGATATTTTAGAAGAATTCGGCATCGCGCACGAATCGCGTGTCGTTTCTGCGCACCGCACGCCCGATCTGTTGTTTGAATTTGCCAAAACGGCTGAATCTTGCGGAATCGAAGTCATCATCGCGGGCGCGGGCGGCGCGGCTCATTTGCCGGGAATGTGCGCTTCGCAGACGGTTTTGCCGGTTCTCGGCGTGCCTGTCCAAAGCAAAGCCCTGTCAGGAATGGATTCGCTGCTCTCAATCGTCCAAATGCCCGCCGGAATTCCCGTCGGAACTTTGGCGATCGGAAACGCCGGCGCGAAAAACGCCGCGCTTCTGGCAATTTCGATTCTGGCGAATTCAAGACCTGAGTTGAGAGAAAAACTTCACGAATTTAGAAACAAACAAACTCAAACTGTTTTGGATTCGGAATTGGTTTGAAGTGTTAATATAGAACCTGTTTGCAATTCGGAAACCACTTTAAGGAAACCGCCGGACACGTAAGTACATCCGGTGGTGTGAGAGGACAACAAAGATAAGTCTAAATCACTTATCTTTGTTTCCTACTCGATTTATGAACGAGTTTGAATCAGGTAGATTGCTTTTCAAAAATTATAAAAATGATGAAATTGAAATTTTTGCGGGTTTAGTAACAAATGATCAAATCATGAAGTATGTCGGTAACGGCGTTTTGAGTCGGGATGAAGCCGAAAATCTATGGGGGAAACTGATCGAAAAGTTTTATCCACAGGGGATAAATACAATTTGGGCGATTTTTGCAAAAGAAAATACACATTACGTCGGGCATTGCGCAATTCGTCCACGTCCAACGAAAAAGGAGGATTGGGAAATTAGCTATATGTTGCGCGAAGAACATTGGGGAAAAGGTTTCGGGACGGAAATTGCGCGGCGACTAATTGAATACGGGTTTGAAGATTTGGGTTTGCCCGAAATATTTGCAACAGTTGATGACGAAAATCTGGCATCGCACAGAGTTTTGGAAAAATCAGGAATGAAATTGAAAGAGTATGATTACGATGAAGACGGAAGATACTCAGTATTTTCAATAATCAAAATGTTCGATTAAAATAGTGAAGAGATCTATTTCTTCAAAAAATTATCAAACCAGAGTTGAAAAACGAGCAAAGTCCAAAGTTGTTTGTGATGCGAAGCAACATTCGTCTCGTGTTCTTGGATCAATTTTTGGACAAATTTATCATTGAACAATCCTTGATGATTCAATCTAGAAGGAGCAAGTAATTCGTGCATTAAGGGATTAAGACGACCTTTGAGCCAGTCGGCAATCGGAATTCCAAAACCTTTTTTCGGGCGATGCAAGATGTTTTTCGGCAAAAGCGGTTCGACGGCTTTTTTAAGAATGTATTTTCCTTTATTGCCTTTAAGTTTAAAGTCAAGCGGAATTTGTGCGGCAAACTGCGCAATTCGCGGATCAAGAAAAGGTGCGCGAACTTCTAATGAAACTGCCATCGAGGCGCGGTCAACCTTGGTCAAAATATCTTCCGCCATATAAAAATTGATGTCGAGAAATTGCATCTGCTCAATTTCGTTAGTAGCGTCACAGATTTCAAGCAAATCCCTTGCGTCTTTGTAAATATCATTTGAAGTCGCCGCTAAAACGTCTTTAGTTAATAATTTGCTTTGTTCATCAATCGAAAACGATCCGAACCACGAATGATGGCGCGTGACCGCATCATATTTTAAAGCAGCAACAAAACGTTTTGCTTTGTAATCAAATGACAAATTTTTATTTGAAACCGGAAGATTATTAACGATCGGTTCGATTAAACCGGAGCGTAAAACACGTGGAATTTTGCCGTAAATATTTGCAACCTTGTGCGCATAATACATTGGATAACCCGCAAAGAGTTCATCGCCGCCGTCGCCGCCAAGAGCAACCGTAACGTGCTTGCGAACAAACCGCGAAAGCAGAAAAGTCGGAATAAGTGAGCCGTCAGAGAGCGGTTCATCAAGCCACAAACCTATCTCGGAAATTAAATCGGCTGCTTTTTCAACGCTCAGTTTTTCTTCGTAATGTTCGGTGTTCAGGTGTTTTGCAACTTGTCGCGCAAATTTTGATTCGTCAAAAGAATCCTCTTCAAAACCGATCGAAAACGTCTTGACCTTCTCGGTCGAAAACTGCGTCGCCAATGCCGCGACGGTCGAAGAATCAACTCCACCGCTCAAAAGAATTCCGAGCGGAACGTCCGCGACAAGCCGCATCCGAACCGAATCAGCAAGCAATTCGCGCAATTCTTCGGCAGAATTTTCGAGCGATTTAGTTTCTTTTTTTACCCAAGACAGATTCCAATAACGCCGCGTTTTGATCTCGCCTTTTTCGACGCTTAAAAAATGAGCCGCCGGAAGTTTTGAAATTCCTTTATAAATTGAATTCGGCGCGGGAACATAATCGAACGAAAGAAATTGCCGCAACGAATCGGTATTGATTTCGGCTTTAACCGCCGGATTTGTCAGCAAGACTTTCGGCTCCGACGCGAAAATCAATTTACCGTCAAACACGCCGTAATAAAGCGGTTTCTCGCCGAATTTATCGCGTGCGATCAGCAATTTTTGTTTGCGTTTATCCCACAGCGCAAACGCAAACATTCCGTTGATCTCATCGAGCATCGCTTCGCCGTATTCTTCGTAAAGATGCGGCAAAATTTCAGTGTCGCTCTGCGTTTCGAATTTATGCCCGCGTTTTTCCAACCGAGCGCGAACTTCGCGGAAATTATAAAGCTCGCCGTTCATCACGACAACGACCGACCGATCTTCGTTATAAACCGGTTGTTCGCCCGTTGCAAGGTCAATGATCGAAAGCCGCCGCATCCCGAGCGCAACCTTTTCGTCAAGCCACAAACCTTCCGAATCCGGCCCGCGATGCTTCATCCGCTCGCACATCGCGTGCAAAACGGCTTCACCATTTTGTGAAGATTTATTTTCTAAATTTATCCAACCTGCTATTCCGCACATAGAAATTGCTAACTTTTATTTTGAGGATAAATCGACAGAAATAGCCGTTGATTAGGTTTTCGGCTTTTAATATAAAAACCAGCTATCATGCCTATTAAACTATTAAAACTCCAAATCCCCCAAGCTTTTCCATCTTCGTAAAAGAAATTTATAAATTTTGAAAATCTACGGTATTCAATCATCAAATAACCTGAGAATATGAGTTTAATTATATTTGTTGTTTCATCCTTTTTTTCTATAAGGTCTTTCTTTGTAAATTCACAAGATTCAGGTATTCCGTCTATATCAATTCGTATTCCGTCATCTAAAATTATATAAAGAGAAACACAGTTATTTTTTTTAAGAGTTACAGTTAAAAATCGCTCAAAAGTAGATTCTTCGCAAACATTAAAGTCTGCATTTTCGAGCAACTTTGGTGCATTTAGTTCTGAAAGAATTGAGTTAAAAAATTTAATTGTCTCATTAACATCTTCTTCAAACTCAATTTCTTTATAATTAAATTCAGACATTTTCTTTATCAAATCCGATCTTCTCGCGTACGGCATAAATCGTTTTGGCCTGCGATTCGTGATAGGTTCGCACAAGCATTTCGGCAAGCAGTCCCATCAGGAAAAACTGCATCGAGATCGCGAACAAGACAATCGCAATCACGGGCAAAGGCGTTAAGATGAACGAAACGTTATAAATAAATTTCAGGACAAATGCCCAGATTCCGGCGAAAATCGAGAGGAAAAACGCAATCGCGCCAAACGAGCCGAACACGTAAATCGGTTTCGTGTGATATTCCGCCATAAATTTGATCGTCATCAGATCGAAGACGACCTTGACGGTGCGCGAAATTCCGTATTTCGATTTGCCCATTGTGCGGGCGTGATGGTCCACCGGAATCTCGGTGACACGTGCGCCTGCCCAGGAAGCGTAAATCGGTATAAAGCGGTGCATTTCGCCATAGAGCCGCACGTCCTGAATAACATCGCGGCGGTAAGCCTTTAAACTGCAGCCATAATCGTGCAGATGAACGCCGCCGATCCAAGAAATAATTTTGTTGGCGACCTTTGAGGGAAGTTTGCGCGAGATGAGTTTATCCTGACGATTTTTGCGCCAGCCGGAAACAACGTCGTAACCTTCGTCGAGTTTTTCTAAAAGCCGCGCAATGTCTTTCGGGTCATTTTGAAGGTCAGCGTCCATCGGAATCAGGATTTCGCCTTTCGCTGCATCAATTCCTGCGCTCATCGCGGCAGTTTGACCGTAATTCCGTCGCAAAGAAATTACGCGCACACGCGAATCTTCTGATGCAATTTCGCGCAAAATTTGCAGAGAATTATCGGTCGAACCGTCATCAACGTAAATCACTTCCGCCGTTTTGCCGAGTTCGTCTAACGCCGTGCTAATCTTCGCGTGCATCGGACGCAGATTTGCTTCTTCGTCCAAAACCGGCAGAAAAAGCGAAATTTCGGGCGTGGGTGCGGTTTCGGGTAAATTATTTTTCAGATCTTGTAATGAATTCATTTTCCTCACGTTAGCAAATGTAATAATTTACTTCTTTCCAAGGAAAAAATACAGCAAAGCGCGAAAAGATTTAAATAAAAAACCGAAGTGAACCTAATGAATCGCGGTCGGACGTTTGATAAATTCGCCTCGTTTTTCCTCCGATACTTTTCCATTATCAAACATCACACGCCCGCGAATAATGGTTTGTGTTGACCAGCCTTTGGTCAAAAATCCTTCAAACGGTGTGTGATTTTGCGCGGATAAAAGTTCTTCGGCGCGAATCGGTTTTTCCAGATTCATATCAACGATCGTCAAATCCGCATCGGCACCAATGGCAATGCAACCCTTGCGCGGAAAAAGTCCGAAGTTTCGCGCCGGATTAGCGGAAACCAGCTCAGCGATCCGCGATAAAGAAACGCCGCGTTTATGTGCGCCTTCGCTTAGAAGAATCGGATAGAGAATAGAACTACCGCCAAAACCGGGAAGCGATTCCCAAACGCCTTGTTGTTTATGTTCCTCGCCGCAGCAGGCGTGGTCGCTGACGACCGTATCAATATGACCGCGCTTGATGCCTTCCCAAAGAAATTTACTGTGTTCTTTTGTTCTGATCGGCGGATTGACCTTGCCCTTCAATCCAATTCCGCTACGATCTAATTCTTCGTGGTCAAGCGCAAGATGATGAAGTGTTGTTTCAAGTTTGATGTCGTGATTAGGATAAGCTCGCCTGACATCAATGCCGGCTTGCAGAGCATCGCGGCTTGATAGATGCAGCAGATTTATCGGACAACCCGTCGCATCCGCCAAAATCGCGGCCTCGTGAACGGATAGTTTTTCGGTCAGCGGCGGACGCGCTTCGCTGTATGCCTTTAAGCCTGTCAAACCCTGCTGTTTGACGCGTTCGATAAAAACGCGGATCAATTCGGGGTTTTCGCAATGCAGCGAAAGTGAAATTCGGGCTTTGTCCTTGTGTTTCGCGGCAGCGGCAGAAACCCTCGTCATCAATTCATAAAGATGCCCCAAATCATAATTTTCCGCCATCGTATAATCGCTGCCTTTGGTCGAATTGGCGGAAAGCGTGAGGGCTTTGTAGAACATATAAAACTTGAAAGAGCCGACGCCGGCATTTTCAATCAGCCAATCAATTTCATCGAGCTGGGCCGGTGCCATCGGTGCGATGTGATAAGCATAATCGGTGTAAAAATGCCCATTCGAGAGTTCCAAAACCTCCGGAAAAATGTCGCGGTATAAACCGGTTTTATTCAAATAATGATGACCGGTGCGAAAATAGCTGATGATCGTGCCGCAACCGCCGACCAAGGCGGTGCGCGATTCGCTTTCCGCGTCTTCTGAATGCGGACGATAGATCCCGACGTGATAATGTGAATCGACTGCCGCCGGAAACACGTATTTCCCGCGCGCGTCAACAATTTCATCGGCAAGGTTTGCGTCAATCGAATCGCTGATTGACGCAACTTTGCCATCTTGAATTCCGATGTCGCATTTCACTTCGCCGTGAAAAGGAAAAACAACTGTTCCGTTTTTGATAATCGAATCGTATCTCATAAATATATTTTAATTCAGCCGTATAGAGCTAAGATTTTTGTTTTCCGTAATCGCGCACAAGCCGCACGGAATAGCCGTATAGATCACTGCGGTAAAGCGTGTGAACATATTCGACCGGTTTGGCTTGGTCGGTATAAACCGTTCGTTCGATTGACAAAAGCGCCGTCCCGACGCGAACATCTAAAAGTTGTGCGACATATGGATCGGCGAGTTCGGCGCGAATTTCCTGTCTCGCATTGTCCAACTTAAAACCGAGTTTGGTTTCCATCGTATGCAGAAGCGCGCCGCCCGAAAGTTCTGCCATTGTCAGGTTTGAACCGATCTCTTGAGGCAAATAATTGACAATCAAACCAAACGGCTTGCCGGCGTTAAGACGCAGACGCTTCAGACGATAAATCGGTGTGCCGATCTTTATTTCCAAAGATTCGGCTTCGTGCTGATCGGCTTCGACGAGGTTCATCTCCAACACTTTAACAGGCGTATCCATTCCCATTTCGATCAGTTCGTCGAGCGAACCGGTCAGGTGAATCGTTCCGGTAAATTGCTTTTTACGCGATTTGCGGTTGGCAACAAATGTTCCGCGACCCTGTTGCCGTTCGATTAAACCCTCATTGTCAAGAGATTGCAGAGCTTGTCTGACCGTGATGCGCGACACGCCGTATTGTTCGATCAAATCGCTTTCGGTCGGCAGTTGCTCGCCTGATTCAAATGCCCCCGACGTGATCTTCTCGCGCAATACGTTTTCCAGTTGATAGTAAAGCGGAATGCGCGAACTGGCGAATGTTTTTTTTGGTTTAGCCATATTGATATAAGTTTTAGGTTTCAAGTTTCAAGTTAAAGACTTTATTTTACCTCGAAACTTGAAATATTGAACTCATATTTAATCGTGGCTGTGGGTAACGCCATTTTTATGGTATTCATCGTGAATGTGGCTGTGAATTCTGTCAGCTTCAGAATCAACCGAATAATGCTCGTTCGGATGCTCAAAATCAATATGATTATGACCGTGCGTGTGCATCCATTTGTTGAGTTCGGGTTTCTGACGAACCAGACGCGAGGCGGCGCGGTCAGCGTTTTCATTGGGATTTGAATAGGCATTGTGATGAAAATGATTGTGCAAATCGCCGTCGGTTCTGCCAAAACCCAAAATGCCGTGTTCCGAATAAAACGCGCCGTGATTGACATACGCCGGCCGCCAAAAATATCCGCCCGTCGGCAGATCGCCAAACTGCATCATCCACGAAGTTCCCCAAACGTGATAGGCTTCTTCGGCACAATCGTGATACGAAATATTATCCTGCTGAAAACCGGGTGTCATCGAATAAAGAAACGTCATCGCGTGCGTTTGTTCGTCGAAATGAAGTAGTTTTAGCAGACAGCCGGAGGCAGTTTGCGGAAACAATGTCGGCACCTGCCAAGGCATTTCGGCGTATGTTCCCATCTGAATCAAACCGCTGCGCTCGGCTCCGTCCATATCTTCATCCGAATCTTCGATATTTGGTTCCGAATCGTTATACATAACGAGCGCAAAGCAGCCTTTTTCGGTTGAAAAAGCGGGCAGCGAAACGCCGCGCGGAACAAAGAAATAACCGCCTTTGCGCCAAACCTGGTCGCCGACTTTCATTTCGCCGTCCATAATAAAAATTTCGAGTTCGGAATACGAAACCGACGGCGGTTGCCGGTAGCCCGCATCCCATTGAACGGTCATTGTACAAGCTCCCGAATTTTCGTCAATCGAAAGCATTTTATAATTGTATCCGCTCGGAATTCCCTTTAATTCCAATCTTTTGAAACTCACGTCTCTGTCAACAAATGGTTCAATGTGTTTTCTCATAAAATTATTGTTCGTAGTCCCGCCTTCAGGCGGAATCTTCGTTACTAAGCCATTGTTCGTAGTCCCGCCTTCAGGCGGAATCTTCGTTACTAAGCCAAAGTCTCGCCTTCAAACTCGAAAACTTCCGCCTGAACGCAGGATTCTAAACTTTCTAAAATACAACCTTAAATTCTCTATCCGGTTTTGCAAAAAGTTCTTCTTTTTTGATAATTTTCTTTAAATCGGCATGGACATTAAAGCCTATTGTCGTGATTCGTGCGTAAAATTCTTGAATCCAAATTTCACGCTGTTGAGCCAAATCAATGTTCATCTCTTTGGCAATTTTTTCGTAACGTTCGCGCTGTTCGCCAAATTCTTCCTGAAGCCATTTTTCGACTTCTTCACTTCGTTTCGGTTTATTTTTTAGTATGTTTTTACTCATAATTTCACCTTTTTAATTCATCACAGAGACACAAAATTCACGGAGTTTAGGAAAAGTAGTTAGAAAACCCTGTGTTCTCTGTGTCTCCTTGGTGCAAATCAAATCCAGTCCTCAAGTCCATAAACCCGAACTGCATTTTCGACCAAAAGTTTGCGTTTCGGAATTTCGCGTAACTCCAATTTATCAATCTCATCAATCGCCCTTTTAAATCCGATGACCGGATAATCGGTGCCAAATAACACTTTGTCCTGTCCGCGTGAATTGATGAATTTGATCAGCGTTTTATCCCAATATTTCGGGAGATGCGCGTCCGTTCCGATAAAGACATTCGGGTGTTTCCACGCCATCGAGATCATTTCTTCGGTCCACGGATGTCCGATGTGAATACCGATAATTTTAAGTTCCGGAAAATCGATCGCCACACGGTCAAGCGTGATCGGTTGGGCAACGGTTTGCAAAAACCATTGCGCCGAGTGTCCGACCTGAATCTGGATCGGCACACCGAGTTCGGCACATTTCGCATAAAACGGATAGTAAATCCGGCTGTCGGGCGGTTCGCCAAACCAATGCGGATAAAGATGCGCTCCGACAAATCCATATTCTTTGACGGCGACATCCAATTTCTTAACCCAAGTCATTATCTGCGAAGGATTGACGCCGATAATTCCCTTAAATCTATCGGGATGCGCTGCACAAACTTCGGCGATCTTTTCAAATGGTTTTTCAAAGAAAATATTCGAACCGACCGCTGCGCCGGTCGTCGCTACAAGCAGACCTTTATCAATGCCGCCTTCGTCCATCTGCGCGATTTCTTCTTCGACTGTGATGCCGCGTTTTGTCATCTCCAAAATCCCGACCAAATCCCAAAATTGGTCGAGTTCCGGCGGATAGCAGTTTGTGATTTCCTTCGTCCAAAGATTGACGACTATATCAATTGCTTTTGTCATATTTTTGAGCCACAAACAAACACGAAAATTTAATCAAACTCTATCCAATCTGCTTCGACTTTTTTATATTGGGCAGGCAAAAATTCTTTTGCTTCCTGAACTGAATTATAAAGCCCGTCTTGTTGTGTTTCCCAATTTTCATCACAACTGAATCTGTAATATTCATTTGAATTTTCGTATTGGCAAATAGCTAAACCGTAAATATCTGTTACTCCAACTTTTCCAAAAGGAGTTAAGCCTGACCAAACCGATTCCAAAACTTTTGCACCATCAATTTTATTTAGAGGCTTGCCCATATTTTTGTATAATTTTTCCACAAAAAGCATCGAAGATGCGACTAAGAAAGTAGCCAGTTGTGAAGGGCAAAGCCCGAAACATCTGGACTGAAACGAAAAACCAATTAAGCTCTGAAAGAGCGGCAGCACCACAATCACCATAAATATTTCTCATCAAATTCAATGCTGCTTGCTTCCAATAATTCCAAATATTCTTCTTCAAAAGTCTTAATACGATGATGTTCGGATTGATTTAGAATATACTTCTTCACGCCGTCAATTGCCGTTGGGCTAACTGAAAACGCTCCGTAGCCAACTTGCCATTGGAATTCTTTGGTTAACTCTTTATGCACCCAACCCGATGAATCCGCTTTTAATTCCCGCAAAAAATAATCAAGCCGATGTTTTGATTTCAAACTCACAAGTAAATGAACGTGGTCGGAGATTCCGCCAATCGCCAAAGGCATTGCATCCAAACCTTTCACGATTCTGCCCAAATAAGCGTGCAACCTTTCCTGCCAATCAAGTTTTATCAACGGCAAACGGTCTTTGGTCGAAAAAACAAGATGAACATTTAAACAAATATGACTCGACGGCATCGTTTTCTTTCGCTCTTTCAGAGCTTAATTTTGATTTCGTATTTTCCAGATGTTCCGCCCTATCGGGCTTCACAACTGGCTACTTTCTTTTTGCATCTTCGATGCTTTCTTTACTATTTTCTTCTCTTTTTTTTCTAATTCCGATAATTATTTTTCAATGTCAGAAAACGCCAATCAATCAACTCCATCTTTTGTATTTTTCCCGCAAATCTTTCTTCAAAATCTTCCCCGTTAAATTTCGCGGCAGTTTGTCAATAAATTCAACCGTTTTAGGTTTCTTAAAACCCGCAAGTTTTCCATCGCAAAAATCGATTATCTCTCTCTCCGAAACTAACGAACCTTCTTTCAAAACAACAACCGCTTTCACTTCTTCACCCCATTTTTCGCTTTCGACACCGATCACGGCGACCTCAAAAATGCTTTCGTGCTCCTGCAAAACCCGTTCGACTTCCGACGGATAGACGTTCAGCGCGCCCGAAACGATCATATCGTTTTTGCGGTCAACCAGATAAAGATAGCCGTCCGCGTCTATTCGCGCCATATCGCCGGTACGAAGCCAGCCGTCGCGCAAAGCTTTTTCCGTCGCTTGCGGGTTATTCCAATAGCCGATCATATTCGCTTCGGTGCGGATCGCAATTTCGCCGACTTCATTGACTGAAAGCGCGTTCCAATCTTCGTCCACGATTCGGACATCAACATTCGTTTGCGGTCGTCCGCACGATTGCAAAAGATGTTTCTTTTCAGTATTTTCAAGAGCAAGGCGATGCTCGCTTGGTTCTAAAACCGTTCCTGCACAGCCTGTTTCGGTCGTTGCAAAGGTTTGCCGGAAACCGCATTTCGGAAATCGCTGCATTGCTTCGCGCAAAACCGGTTCAGGAATCGGCGAACCTCCATAAAGCAAGACTTCCAATGAACTCAGATCATATTTGCGCGAAATTTCAGACGCTAATAACATCTGGATCGTTGTCGGCACAAGATTTGTGAACGTGATGCGGTCGCGCTCAATCGTCTGACAGGCCGTTTCCGTTTCGTAATTTATCAGCGAGATTTGCGCTCCCGTATAAACCGCACAATAAATTCCGGCAATCCCTGCCGCCGAATACAAAGGTGACGGCAACATCACGCGGTGCGTCTGCCGGCTTGCAATCGCGTGAACGTGAACTAGCATTCCAACCAACAGCGAATAATGCGAATAAATCGCACCTTTCGGAAAACCGGTCGTACCGCTTGTGTAGAGAAGCATCGCCGGATCATCGGCTTTGGTTTTTGGTCTTTGGTTTTTGGTCTTCGTCTGACCACTGACTAATTTTTCAAAGAACTCAGAATTGATAATATGTTCCAAACACTGAACTTTTTCGTTAACTTCGAGCGAATTTTGTTCGGTTGAATCGTCGCAAATGATTGCTTTTGCGCCGGAATTTTCAACTATGAAGGCGACTTCGTTTGCCGTCAGGCGATAGTTGACCGTGACAGCAACCAATCCGACCTGTGCCAATCCAAACAATGCTTCGACCCACTGATTCGAGTTTTTTGCATAGATAGCAACTCTGTCGCCACGCTCTAAACCCAATTTGAACAAAGAATTGGCAAAACTCCCAGCCCGCGCGTCCAATTCTTCCCAGGTCAGCCGACGCTTGTCGAAGATCAACCCAATGTCGTTGGAAAAATTTCTCGCGTTACGCGAGAGCAAATCGCCTGCTGATGTTAATCCTCCGAAAAGCATCTTGAAATTTGTTATAACAGCGTAATATGAAATTTGATATAAGTCTATAACAAATTTAGCTTGACTTCGTTAAAATTGCAAGATATATTTGCTACAATATCAGAAAAAATATTTGACCTAATTTACAAATAAATTTAAGAGGAAAAGTTATGAGTTATCGACTTGGAATAGATGTCGGCGGAACATTCACCGATTTGCTGCTTTTCAATAATCAAACAGGCGAAATGCTGCTTGAAAAAACCGCTTCAACACCGGCGGATCAATCAATCGGCATTTTGGAAGGCATTCATAAAATAGTCTCACGCAACGGGCTTGATGCAAATGATATAGATCTTATTTTGCACGGCACAACAGTTGCCACCAACGCCGTTTTAGAAGAAAAAGGCGCATTGGTCGGACTTATCACGACAAAAGGTTTCGAGCAGATCTTGCACGTTGCCCGTTCGCAAACGCCGGGACCGCTCGCCGGTTGGATCATTATGCAAAAGCCCGATCCGCTTGCTCCGCTTTATTTAACACGCGGCGTTTCGTGCCGAATGACAGCGAAAGGCATCGAAACTTCGCCGATTGACGAGGCGGAAGTTCGCCGGCACATCCAGGATCTGCACGATGCCGGAATCGAAGCGATGACCGTTTCGCTGATAAATTCCTTTGCCAGCAACACACACGAGCGGCGCATCCGCGACATCGCTTTTGAAATGTTTCCCGATCTGCCGGTCACGATCTCGACCGATATTTTGCCCGAATTCCGCGAATACGAACGCTGTCTGACGACCGTAATGAACAGCTATGTGCGCCCGAAAATGGCAAATTATTTGAAGGGAATTCAAGAAAAACTGGCTGATGCAAAGATTGATACGACGGTTAATATTGTCCGTTCGGATGGCGGCGTAATGAGTATCGAAGCGGCTAAACGCTCGCCGGTCAACACTTTGCTTTCAGGTCCGAGCGGCGGCGCGGTTGCCGCCGCCTATGTCGGCGAACTCGCCGGATTCGATAAAGTTCTCGGTTTTGATATGGGCGGAACTTCGACCGATGTTTGCGTGACAATGGGCGGACAGCCAAACTTGGTGCGCGAAACCCGCGTCGGATATTATCCGGTCAAAGCGTCTTCGGTTGATGTTCGCACGGTTGGCGCGGGCGGCGGTTCGATCGCGCATGTTCCGATGACCGGCGCACTTCGCGTCGGACCGCAGTCAGCGGGCGCGGATCCGGGACCGGCGGCTTATCAAAAAGGCGGCGAAGAGCCGACCGTTACCGACGCGAATGTCGTGCTCGGGCATCTTCCGCCGCGGCTTTTGGGTGGCGAAATGTCGCTCGATGTTGAAGCTGCTCGAGATGCTGTTAAGAAAATTGCTGACATTTTGGGCTTGTCGATCGAAGCTGCCGCACAGGGAATTATTGATATCGTCAACGAAAATATGTTCGGTGCGCTACGGCTCGTCTCGGTGCAGAGAGGTTTAGACCCGCGAGATTTTGCGCTCGTTGCATTTGGCGGTGCCGGTCCGCTTCACGGTAATTATTTGTCAAAACTTTGCGGTTCGTATCCGTGTATTTCTCCGCCGACTCCGGGCGTTTTGTCGGCTCTTGGTTTTTTGCATTCGGACATTCGAAACGAGTTTTCGCAAACAATGATCCGCGAACTTGAAAAGATCGATAACAAAGAATTTGGCGAGATATTTCAGGTCCTCGCGAAAGAAGCGACCGATTGGCTGAGCGGCGAAGAGATTCCCGCTGACCGTCAAAAATTGAGCTATCAGGTTGATGTAAGATATTATCGGCAAGGTTTTGAATTTCCGATTTCAGTTGCGCCCGATCAATTTGCGACCGCCGAAGGTAAGCAAAAATTCATCGCGGATTTCAAAGAAACGCACGAGAAAAATTATGGTTTCAATATTGATTCGGCGATTGAAATTGTCAATCTGCGCTGTGTCGGAATCGGGCAGGTTCGCAAGGTCGAACTGCCGAAATTTGAAACAGGCGACGAGAATGCAGACGGTGCAAAATACGAAGATCACACGGCTTGGTTTGATGGAAAACAATTAGAAACGCCGATCTATGACCGCGCCAAACTTCGTCCCGGACACAAAATCGCAGGCCCGGCGATTGTCACGCAAAAGGATTCAACGACCGTTATTTTGCCCGATCATCACGGCAAAGTTGACGAGTATTTGAATATTTTGATTTATCCGAATTAACAAAGTGAAAACAAAAGTCCAAAAAGTGAAAAAGTGAAAAGGGTAAATTCTTCTCTCACGATTCCACTTTTTTGTGTTAAAATTTTGCATTATGGAAAGCGTTCTCAATCCATCATTAAAAGAACTGACATCAATGGCAATCAATCAAAAATTGATTATGCAGGGGATTGGTTGGGATTTTTATGAACAGATCTTGGCAGATTATACCAATTCAAATGCTTTACATTTTGCTTATAACGATGGAATTTTGGAGGTTGAAATGCCAAAATTTGACCATGAAAAAGTAAATCGTTGTCTTTCAAGACTAATAGAATATATCTGTTTGGAGTTGAACCTTGATTTTGCAAATGCAGGTTCAACCACGTTTCGGCAACAAAAAAAGACCAAAGGTTGCGAACCAGACACTGCTTTTTATCTGGCAAATGCAAAATCTGTTCGCAATTTAGAAACAATAGATTTAGGCTCTGATCCGCCGCCTGATTTAGTGATTGAGGTTGACATAACCAGCCCTTCTCTTGATAAATTGCCGATTTATGCTGCTTTAGGTGTTCCTGAAGTATGGCTTTACAAAGGCAAAGAAGTTGAATTTTTTCAATTAGTTGGTGAGAGTTATCGAAAAGTAAAAAACTCCATTTCCATTCAAATACTATCAAGCAAAAAAGCTACTGAATTTTTGCAAAAAGGTTTAATCGCCAATCCCAAAACTTGGTTTCAAGAAGTCCGAGAGTGGACTAATTTACAATAATAATGTCCGAAAACATTGAATCCTATCGGGCAATCGCCCTGCAAACCAAATGTTTTGCCGTCAATCGTGCTAAGACTAAAGATGAAGCAACTGCCATTATCAAGCAAACCGTCGAGCGGCTTTCAAAGCAAATCTTTGGAAGTATTGCGTTTGTCGGGTTTGATACAAAACTCGTCGTTCTGCCCGAATATTTTCTGACGGGTTTTCCGATGGGCGAAACAATTGATGAATGGCGCGAAAAAGCGTGTCTCGAAATTGATGGCGAAATTTACGAATTGTTGGGGCAAATCGCTCAAGAACGTAAAATTTTCCTTTCAGGCAACGCCTACGAGTTAGATAAAAATTTCCCTGAACTCTATTTTCAAACTTCTTTTGTAATCGCGCCAAACGGCGATGTCGTGTTGCGGTATCGTCGGTTGAACTCGATGTTTGCGCCGACGCCGCACGATGTTTGGGATAAATATCTCGAGCTTTACGGGCTCGAAGGCGTTTTTCCGGTCGCCAAAACCGAGATCGGAAATCTCGCCTGTATCGCGTCCGAAGAAATTCTTTATCCCGAAATCGCGAGGTGTCTGGCAATGCGCGGCGCAGAAGTGTTTTGTCATTCGTCGTCCGAGGTTTTCGGAATGCAAAACACGCCGAAAAATGTTGCTAAACTTGCGCGGAGTTTTGAAAATATGGCTTACGTTGTGTCGGCAAATTCGGGCGGATTGGCCGACATTTCGATTCCCGAAAATTCAACCGACGGCGGCTCACGGATCATTGATTATAAAGGTTTGGTGATTGCCAAAACCGGTCAGGGCGAATCTATCAACGCCTTTGCCGAGATAGACTTGGCAGCACTTCGTCGAAATCGAAAACGCGCCGGAATGGCAAATATTCTGTCGCGCCAACGGTTTGAACTGTACGCCGAAAGTTACGCTCAACATTCGTTTTATCCGCCGAACACTCTGCTGACAAAAAAAGCGGAACGCATCCATTTTGTCGAAACTCAGAAAAGCGTGATCGAAAAATTGGAACGCGACGAAATCATTTAGTAATCACAAAAACTTCATCGGCAATCGGCTCATTGACCTTAAAATCCGACCAATAAACATCAGCAATTTTCACGCCTTCAACAAATATTCGCAAACTTCGCGGCTGATTGAATTGCGGGTTTTTATTCATCTTGAAATCGCTGTAAATTCGTTGATGAAAACCGATCGGCGTTTTGAAAGCCGCATATCGGATAAAAAAGGTTTTGCGGTCAACTCCGAAAATCGTTTCCGTTTTTTTCGGGTCAATGATTTTGATGAAATAACACGGAAAGCCGTCAATTTTGTCATCGGGCAGACGAATTATCTGAAAGTCTTTGTTTTCGACAAAACGAAATATCGAAAAACCGAAGTTATTACTCCATTTCAAAAGCTCTTCTTGTTTTTTGGCTTCATCACTCAGAAATTGAACGGTGTTTTTGCTGTCGAACGAAATTTGAAAGAATAATTTATCGCCTTCAAACGCATCAAATCTGACCTTGCCATTAGCTGAACGCGCCGCCTCGCTTTCGTCCGGAAAGACGCGCCACATTTTATAGGTCGTCATTTTATATGCCTTATCATTCCAATAAAGCGTGGCGGTGCCGGAAAGCTGCAAAGTTTTCGGTCGCCGCCAATTTTCTCCTCCCGAAGCGGCGATCGTCTTTTTAGCAATTTCGAGCGGAGTTAATTCCTGCGCATAAATTTGCAAAGGAAGCACAAGAAAAATGAAGATCAAAATTAAATTTTTCATGCAACTTTTCTTTCATCAATGACTGTTAATTTTGTGAATTCGCCGTTTTCAAAATGCTGCCACGTGCGGCAGCGATGCGTATCTGATTCGAGCGTGATAATTTCGACATATTTATCTTGCGGACTGTCTTTATAAACCCAAGTCAAAAAGATACAATTGTCGTCAACTTCGGTTGATTCGCCTTTCAAACGCGGATTGTCAAATTTCAGCCAGCCGTCTTTCAGTTCGCCGGGAAATTCTTTTGTTTCAACCTTTCCGTCTTCCCAGGTATAAACGTTTTGTTGATAATATTCGTCAATTCCGTTGGTTTTACAAGTTAATTTGCTCTTATGATGGTCAAGAATTTTGCCTGTTTTGGCATCAATTAAAGTATAAGTTCCTTCCCAAATCCCGTTGTGCCGTAAAAAAACGGGAAATTCAACTGCTGTTTTTGCTTCGCTCATAATTTCTCCTTCGTTCGTAGTCCCGCCTTTAGGCGGAAACTTAATAATCAAAGAATTCCGCCTAAAGGCGGGACTACGAACTTTTTAAGTCAACCATGGAAAAATCTTGCCGGAATAATTAACGTAAATTCCTTTGAGTTTCGTGTAATTTT